>JAQUJY010000037.1 GCA_028680705.1 Bacteroidales bacterium | reverse complement strand
TCCCATGCGCTTTGATGTTGCCCATCACCTCAAGTTTCTCCGTGGGGGTAACCGTGCCAATTCCCACATTGGCATTGGCATTAAAGATATTGCTATTGGCAACCCAACCCGTTCCATCGTGGTTAAGCGTTTGCCCTGTGTTGCCTGGAACCAATGGACCCTCAGGTCCCGTCAGGTCATTGGTGGTAAACGTAGTGCCATCTGTGTAGATTAGGGTAAAAGTCCCATCCCCATTATCCGTTGTACTGACAATGCCAACACCATTAGCCCCCTGTTCTCCTTGAGGAGCTTCAAACTCTACCCAATTATCAGGTTCTTGGCTGGGCAGTAGGGTAGAGATAAAGGCAGTTTGTACTTGGACTATCCACATGGAATTAACAAGGGGATTGGAAGATGATGCGGCGAAAACGTAATCGCCAGGCTCATATGTTGTCCCAGAAACCCACGCTCCCTGATTATTAAGCCCAGTTCCTGCAGGACCAACGGGACCTGTCTCTCCAGGCAAACCTTGCTCACCTTGAGGACCTTGAGTTCCCTGTTCGCCTTGAGGCCCCATAGGACCCTCAGGGCCAACCTGACCTGTCTCACCAGGCAAACCTTGCTCACCTTGAGGCCCCATAGGACCCTCAGGACCTTGCTGACCCGATGCGGCATACAATGCGTACGGCACAGGGTAAAGAACGCTTTGCCCTAGAGTAGAGAAATTAGGCGCTCCATCTAACTTAATCTCTGCGTGTAGGGTTACATCACCCTCTTCCCAGGGGACTTCAGATAGTGCTCCGTAGGTTACGGATCCTTCGCCTATAACAATTGAGATGAGGCCAAACTTGTTAGTGGTGAGTTCGTGTACCTCCGTGTAGTAGGTATTCCCTCCGGTGGTTGATTCAAGGGTTATTCTCAGGTTCAGGGGTTGCTCCGCCAATGGGATACCCTCTGCATTTCGAACCTCAGCCTGGTACTTAAAGCCCTGCTGTACTTGTCCGAAGCCCAGCAAAAATAGTAGCTGGAGTGCTGTAAGAATCGCAAGTTTTTTCATAGATGTATTGTTATTAGGTTGATGTACTTTAGTTCTGTTGGGTACAAAAAAAGTTTGTAACCAAAGTTATTGTGTAAATATTGAAAATACAATTATATCTGCAATCAAATACGGGCAGGTATTGGTTCATCATCGTTGCCTTCTTTTTTTTGTAACTGATTGAAACAATAAAATTAGCCCCTTTAGTTAGGATTGAAATAAAAAACATTTTTGTTCTTTATAATTTTAAAATTTAATTTATAGTTATAATATCTTCTCCGAATATATAGTATTTATGGAAAACTAATCTGTATTATTTGCGCAACATCTAGCATTATTTGCGCATTAACAATTGATGTAACTAGGATTATTTGCGCATAAAAAATGCGTATGCAACTTTTAATCAACGCTATATATATACAAGTGAGTTGTTTTTGGTTTTATCGACAAAACACCTTTTTTAAACCTCACGCTTTCTTCTTTAATTTTTGGGATAGAGGAGTGGCTAATGTGTATGGGATAATATCACAAAGGAAAAAAACACATGAATCAAACCATGTGGGAGGTTCAGCCCCTTTCGGGGCTAATGCATTTTACCTGTTAACTCTCCGTAAGTTAAAGTCCATAACTATTGCGACTTATAGGCTTTGCAGCGGATATACTTAACTAGTTATCTGGTTAGATATATAATACTTGAGATGCCAAAACAATGTATTAAATGAATTATAAAAGCATTAAACAGGAGGGAAACTACTTAGCCAAAACCGCTTTGGTGTAGCGCTTGTTTGTATTGGCTAAAAAGAGTACTAAGGACACTAAAATAACTAGTGCAAAAAGACTAAAGGTTTTGTTAAACCCTAATACTTGCGATAAGGCTCCCGTTCCCATCATTCCAAAGCCTATTCCCAAATCGAAAGCAGTAAAAAAAGTAGAATTTGCTGCACCTCGTCGTGTACCATCAACCATATTATTCACCATAGTTTGAAATGTGGGCATAATAACTCCGAAACCTAATCCCAGTACAGCAGCAGCAATGTGGTATCCCAAAGGGTTGTTTATAAAACCAAGTATGGGGAACCCAATTAGAAGTAGTAGCATTCCAATAATCAATATTTGCTTAGGTCCGCTAGCGTCAATTATTTTTCCGCTAAATACCCTCGATAAGCCAATTCCAGCCGAAAGAATAATAAAGAACAGCCCGCTATTGTTTACACCAATTTCTTTGCCGTAAAGCGCTATAAACGAGATAACGCCACCATAAGTAGACATAATAATCATTGCGTTGATTGCCACAGGTATTGATGTTTTTTCAATTAGCTCTTTGGCTGAAAACTTTCGTACATGCGTTCTGGTGAATTTTGGAAAGCGAACGGTTGATGCGAGTATTACTCCAACTATTGAAATTGCTATGGCTGAAGAGAATAGTAGCATGTATCTCGATTCTCCGGCAATAAAAATGGCAATTGAAGGCCCTAGAGCCATACCTATGGTCATGGATAACCCAAAAATACCAATCCCTTCACCTCTTCTTTTTGGGGGTATAATATCAACGGCAATTGTTGAACCCGATGTAGTGAGAACTCCCCAGGTTAAGCCGTGTGCAAATCTTAGAAATAAAAAATGAAAAACGGTTATCGCCACTGGATATCCTATGAAAATAACTGAGAATAGGATAAAAGCCGATAGATAAATCAACCTTCGCCCATAGGTGTCTATTGCCCATCCAGCAATTAGACGTATAACGAGGGCTGCTATGGTGTAGAAAGAGAGTATAATGCCAACCTCGGATTTTGTTGCACCAATCTTATCTACTAAATACACAGGTAGTATTGGTAGCATAAAGTAAAAGGCAATTGCCATAAGCAAATTGGCTGATGCAAGAAAAACAAAACTCCTTGTCCATAAAACTCCGCTCTCGGTTCTATCCAAAATCATATTCTGCCCTTTTAATGTGTTTGCAAAGATTACAAAAAAAATCTTTTGAAAAATTTTAAATAACAAGATAATGCCGTTTCTATTTAAAGTCCGAAAAATGAACCTTTCAATTATATAAATGCATCATTAGTATTCACTGCCATCCGAATTGTGCGGGTCTGCTCTGCATTTTGTTGATGCTTTTACCACAGGCATGGCTGATGTTGCCTTAGTAACAAGATTTTTTTACTATGTCCCTATTAGCATTGTCGGGATAGAAGCAAAACTTTAAAAATATAGCATTAGTGTAAAAAAATAATCCATTTGCTTACACACCAAAGTTTCAATTCACCTTAATTTAAAACATAAACCCCAATTCTAATTATTTATGGAATCATATGAGAAGAATCACTTAGTAAGTATGATTTTTATCACCTGTTTCTGTAAGACACCCCCCAAAGGTGCTGCAACTTTTACTCTACTTTTGTACCAGAAAAATATAGTAACAAAACATAAACATAATCACGATGAAAGTAATAACAATTCAATCAGTAATACTGGCAGGTCCGGTTAGTTTTACCCTAATGTATATTTTGATGCGAACACTATTTAAGAACTCTGTTCTTTTTAAAATTGGATTTGCAACTGGTTCCGCCATTGTGTTAGTTGCCTTTTTTAGTAGTGTTCAGGCAAAACTTGGTCCTCTTCACAATTTGTGGGCGTTTCCTCTCAATGTTTCCATTGCAGTTTCGGCATACATTTGTGTGGCAAGGGTAATAAAAAAACCTTTAGATAACATTATTGGCATTATTAATGAAATAAGCAAAGGAAATCTAAGTGCTAAAATTGACGATACCTATTCAAAAAGAAAAGATGAGATAGGTATTCTTGCAAAATCAACTACTGAACTAACTGCGCAACTCAATAATATTGTTTCCCAAATCTCATCGAGTGCCAATCAGTTATCCTCTGCAGCAGAGGAACTCAGTTCTAGCTCTCAGGAACTATCCATGGGTGCTAACCAGCAGGCAGCATCAGTAGAAGAGGTTTCATCATCAATGGAGGAGATGGCGTCGAATATAGACCAGAATAACGATAATGCACAGCAAACAAACACGCTTGCCACAAGCGTATATCAAACAATAACCAAAGTTGAAGATACATAGCAGAAGAGCGTTGTGGCGGTTCGCGAAATCGCCGATAAGATTAGTATCATCACCGATATTGCATTTCAAACAAACCTATTGGCTCTTAATGCTGCTGTGGAAGCGGCACGCGCAGGCGATCAGGGCAGAGGGTTTGCAGTAGTTGCAGCTGAGGTACGCAAACTCGCCGAGAGAAGCAGAGTTGCTGCAAACGAAATTAACGATATCTCTAAATCGAGTTTAAGCATTACCGAGGAATCTGGAAGCCTACTTAAAGGAATAGTTCCCGATATAAACAAAACCGCCAAACTGGTTGAGGAAATTGCTGCTGCAAGTTCCGAACAGCGTCATGGTGCAGCACAGATAAATGCAGCCGTTCAGCAGTTAAGCACTGTAACACAGCACAATGCGTCGTCTAGCGATGAACTTTCGTCGAATGCTGATGAGCTTACCGCGCAATCGGAACTTCTAATTGAAGCCATATCTTTTTTTGAGTTAGAAAATTAGACAATCAACTCATTCTAAAGCAATAAATATAAAGTAACTCTCTAAATAGGACTCTACAATAATTAACTCTGACATAATATTTTTGATAGTTAACATTTCTCAGATAAATGGGACTAAGCCTACTAAAATTATTAACAGGAGTTTTAAATGGTAATCATGAGGCTTAAGTTCTTGAATACCAAAATGATTTGGCCTTTTACCTGTAAACTATTAATTTATATCTAGATAAATTATCAGCTAAAAACTACAAGAACTACTCAAAACAGTATGCAGAAATACATAAGGCTGTTCTATTTTTACTACTTTTGCGCCCTTAAAACAGCATTGTAATGGTATTGAGTACAGAGGTAAAAAGACGTAGAACATTTGCAATTATAAGCCACCCCGACGCAGGAAAAACAACGCTTACCGAAAAATTATTGCTTTATGGTGGTGCTATACATGTGGCGGGCGCAGTTAAAAGCAATAAGATTAAAAAAGGGGCCACATCTGATTTTATGGAGATTGAGCGACAAAGAGGAATCTCAGTGGCTACCTCGGTTATGGGATTTGAGTATAAGGGCGTAAAAATCAACATACTTGACACACCAGGACACGAAGATTTTGCAGAAGATACATATCGTACCTTAACTGCTGTTGATAGCGTAATTATTGTGGTTGACTGCGCAAAAGGTGTCGAGAAACAAACCCGAAAACTTATGGAAGTTTGCCGTATGCGCAACACGCCTGTAATTGTGTTTGTAAACAAACTCGATAGGGATGGCAAGGATCCATTCGACATTCTTGACGATATTGAGGAGGAATTAGGCATTAGCGTAAAACCCCTGAGTTGGCCGGTAAGCATGGGTCCAACTTTTCAGGGTGTTTATAATATGTATGAGCAAAAGCTTAATCTTTTTTCTGCTGATCACAAACAGACTGTTGAATATGAATCGATAGAAATTTCAGACATAGACTCCGAATTGGTAGATAAGAATATTGGTGAATATGCTACAGCTCTGCGCAACGATCTTGAACTAGTAAATGGGGTTTATCCTAAATTTGAGATCGAAGCATATCGCTTGGGACTATTGGCTCCTGTTTTCTTTGGAAGTGCTCTAAATAATTTTGGGGTTCAGGAACTTCTAAACTGTTTTATTGATATTGCACCTCATCCCACCATCACAAAAACGCAAACTCGCGAGGTTTCGCCCTTTGAAGAGGAACTTACAGGATTTGTTTTCAAAATCCACGCCAATATGGATCCAAATCACCGTGATCGGATTGCATTTCTGAAAATTTGTTCAGGCACTTTTGAAAGAAACAAGCCCTACCTTCATGTCAGATCAGGTAAAAAGGTTAAATTTTCGAGCCCAACAGCATTTATGGCCGATAAAAAATCTATTGTAGATACAGCTTTCCCAGGCGATATTGTTGGCCTGCACGATACGGGCAATTTTATCATTGGTGATACAATTACGCAAGGGGAAAATCTCAAGTTTAAGGGTATTCCTAATTTCTCACCTGAACTCTTTAGGTATATAGAAAACGCTGATCCAATGAAATTCAAGCAGTTGTCAAAAGGAATTGATCAGCTAATGGACGAAGGTGTGGCACAACTTTTTACATCAAAATCAAACGGACGAAGAATTATAGGCACGGTTGGTGCCCTACAGTTCGACGTTATTCAGTATAGGCTTGAGCATGAGTATGGGGCACTTTGCAAATACGAAACTATTAATCTTTATAAAGCCTGCTGGATTGAAAGCGATAATGACAAGCAGCTAAAAGATTTTAGGCTAAGGAAGCATGATAATTTGGCCATTGACAAGAAGGGTAGAGAAGTTTTTTTAGCCGATTCGCCCTACGCACTGCAAATGGCTCAAGAAAAATTTACGGATATTGAATTTCATTTCCAATCAGAAAATTAACTATATCTAGCTTTCTAAATATAAAGAGTAGAACCTTCTAACTTTGGGTGTTATAAGTTTGCAAGAAAGCTATATCGAACTATGCGCAAGATAATTCTCACTTATCAGTTTTCAGGATTACTGATAAAACTTGCAAAAATTTCAAAAACACTATCTTTTCTATACTTTTGTAAATACCGCAATATTTTGTAAAAGATGGAAGATATAACTCTAAACCCGACAATTGAACAGTCTTGGAAAGGAGTACTAAAGGATGAGTTTAGTAAGGATTACTTTCTGATGCTTAAAGAACTTCTTGTAGAAGAAAAAAAACAAAGCATTGTTTATCCTCCAGTCAGCCTAATTTATAATGCTTTTAACCAAACACCCTTCAATCAAACAAAAATTGTTGTGCTTGGTCAGGATCCATACCATGGACCCAATCAAGCTCATGGCTTATGCTTTTCTGTTCCAAAGGGAGTGCCAGTTCCGCCATCGTTGAAAAATATTTTTAAAGAGATTAATAATGATTTGGGTTTACCAATTCCTTCGCATGGGAACTTGGAAGGATGGGCTAGGCAAGGGGTTCTGTTGCTAAATGCAACGCTTACAGTTAGGGCTCATCAAGCGGGATCGCACCAGAATAAAGGATGGGAACAACTTACCGATGCAGCAATCATAAAACTCTCAGAGCAAAGGCAAAATATCATATTTATGCTCTGGGGAGCATATGCTCAGACTAAAGCCAAACTAATCGACAGTCAAAAACACCATATACTAATAGCTCCACATCCTTCACCATTATCGGCTTATCGAGGTTTTTTAGGTTGCAAGCATTTTTCTAAGGCTAATAGGATCTTGAATGACAATGGAATGAGACCTGTTAACTGGAGCATTGATTAAATAATTAATATTTGAAATATTAAAGCATAACATGAGAGTAATAGCCGACATAGATATCCCTTACCTAAATGGTGTATTCGAATCCTGCTCGTTCAAAGTAGAATACCTAAAAGGTATTGAAATTGGAGAAATGCAGGCTAAAGATGCTGATATTCTCATTATTAGAACCAGGACTATCTGTAACAAGGAATTGTTGGGAAATTCTAGGGTTTCTGTTATTGCCACAGCATCAATAGGTACCGATCATATTGATTTGGAATACTGTAATGCCAAAGGCATTAAAGTAATTAGCGCTCCAGGGTGTAATGCTGGTGCGGTGGCCCAGTGGGTGCTATCGGCAATTTTTTCGTTATTAAATAAAGGTGAATATACTGATTTAAGTTCTATAACCCTTGGTATTGTTGGGGTTGGGAACATTGGTCTACGCTTAGCTAAATCGGCACAAACGCTAGGATTCAATGTTTTACAGTGTGATCCACCAAGAGAGGAAAAAGAAGGTTGTAACCATTTTGTGTCGCTTAACCAGATTGCCCGCCAAAGCGATATAGTATCGATACATGTTCCTTTAACCTTTAAGGGCAGGTATAAAACCCACCACATGGTAAACCACGAGGTTTTATCAAAGTTAAAGCCCAATGCGATATTGTTAAACAGTTCAAGGGGCGGAGTTATCGATGAGAATGCACTACTGAATCAATTGACATCTAAAAACTTATTGGTTGGCATAGATGTATGGGAAAACGAGCCACATCTTAATGCCCAACTTCTACAAAAGGTCCATATTGCAACACCCCATATTGCAGGTTATAGTCTCGAAGGTAAGGTTAATGCTACCCGAATGGTTGTTGAATCATTGTCTGAACATTTTGGTTTAAACATCAATAGCGCTAAACTAGGCAAAAATGATATCAAAGTGATACATGAGATAGATATTGGAAAGTATCTGCAAAACAACAACATAGATTACAGTAAATTATTTAATGGAATTTATTCGATACTAAATGATAGTAGAGAGCTAAAAAAGCATCCTGAAAAATTTGAGCTAATGAGAAGTAGTTATAACCTACGCAGAGAGTACAGTGCTTACACCATACTTCATAATGGGGTTGATAGAATGATGATAGAATGGAATAAAATAGGTTTTAATACTCCTAATATCCAATAAACCAGAGAATTCTCTCTTCTTCAACACACCTATCAACTAGTGCAATAAGCTCTCTGTTTATCAACACAAGTCTTCTAAGGTAAAATTTCCAGCGCTGTTTCCATAATGGATCAGCTTTCGCAAGATCTAGTATAAGGTCTTTGCCAAGAAATATACCCGTTATATAATTATTAAACTCATCGATGGTTTCAATTAGAGCAAGATTTTCACGATTGGCGTCTAATTCATTTTTAAGTGGTATTATTTTTCGGATATCAAACAATGCCGATCCTACAGTATCAAAAAGGTGATTACTCCGCTCAAAGCATCCTACAAAAACATTAAAAATATTAGCGTTTAGAAATAATGACTCTTCGTCGCACTTATTGTAACGCTGATTGGTACCTGTTATATTAAACTCTACAAAATCAATACACTCGTTCTTGTTCATCAACCCAAGCTTCATGATAGGCAAATTATTTTCAATAAAATTAGAGATTAAAATAGTAATGCACAATAACGAGTATAAAATTAGTCCTATTTTGGAATATACCTTGCAATTCGTTTAGCCAATCTACGGAATTTAAATCGCTCTAAGTATTGATTTATTGCTCTAAGCATATTGGTTAATAATGCAATGTAGAGCATGAGTATAAAGATGAAAAGTGTTAGCGCATTAAACCAAACAGTATCAATAAGGGTGTTACCTATTCTTTTTGAGGGAGCAAAGAGATGAGCTCTCCCGCTTTTTGATGTAGGCAGAGCATGGGCTAGGTTATATTTTCTTATTATCCTATGGGGATAAACAGCAATTTTTTCAACAGTGTTTTTCCCAAGCATAATATCTTCCAATGCATTATTATGATAGTGTCTTTTGAGCGCATGCACACTCTCATCACTTCCTAAAAATTGGGTTAGAGCTACATAGATTGAATCCCTTTTCTTAATTGCTTCTCTCTGTTTTTCCTGCAAAACCTGTCGAATTTCTTTAAGAAACCCCTCAATCTCATCAATCTCCTTGTGTGATATAAATGTAGGGTTAAACTCCAGATTAGCGGCTTTTTCTTTGTTTTGATTGAGGGATGGATATTTTAATAGGCGCTCAATTTCTTTGCTTACAAGGTTTAGATCATTACGTGTAACTGCTGTTATTTTTTGGTTGTAAATGCTGTTCGATGCATTATGGGTAATAGCTTGCAACCTTGGGATTAGCAGCAAGGAATAGTATGCATTATTACTGATGTCTTGCTCTAAATCAAAAAAATGTCTATTAAACCTATTGTTCTTAAATTGGTTAACACATAATGCCTCATACGACCATCGTGCGGGGTTCATGTCGCCTACAACGGGCACATACTCTGGATGCTTTATGGAATAGTGTAACTTATCATAATCTACTACAACACCGCTAAGGAGTAACATAGGAATGATAATTAGCGGAATAGTTATATATATAGTTACCACAGAGTTAAGTGTGGCCGATATGTTTAACCCAATAAGGTTTCCGCATAGCGCTGTTAAAAAGAGTATTGCCCATTGACTGAAGAACAATCCTTTAATTTCCAATATATGGCTACCAATGGCAACAAAAAACAGGGTTTGGATAGCCGAAAAAATAGCAAGCGTTATAACCTTTGAATTGATATAGCTGAAATAGCTAAGGTTGAGGAATTTTTCTCTTTGCTGTACCTTTTTGTCTCTTATAATCTCTTCGGCGCTTATGGTAAGTCCCATAAAAAGTGCAGCAATAACGCTCATAAAAAGATAGCTTGGAATATTGGCATTTAAGCTAAAAATATACTCATTGGGATTATTTAGGGTGCCGCTTATGAATTTTGAAAAAAAGCCAAGCAGTAAAGCCAATAGCGGGGCCTCTAGTAATGCGATTAGCATAAACTGTTTGTTCGCCAATTTGCTAAGCACATTTCTCCGAAGAAAGAGCTTACTCTGCTGCCATCTATTTGGGGTACTGAAGTTGTTAGGAGGGAGGGTATGCTTGTCTGTGTGTGATTTTGGGCGAATCCTTGGCTGAATTTTCTGTAAATATAGTTCATACCATTCAGAGGATGTACGTTTTCTCTTTCTGGTAAGTTTACCATACTCGTTTACAACACGAGCCTCAGTTACCCTTAATATTTGCTCCGTATTCACATTTCCACAGCATACGCATTCACATTCATTGGCTCTTAAAAACTGTCCTTGGTGCCTAAAGTAGACCATGGCATCCATTGGGTTTCCTTGGTATATGGCTCTTCCTCCTTGATCCATTACCACAACCTTATCGAATAGCTTGTAAATATCAGACGATGGCTGGTGTACATTGGCTATAACTACCTTACCCTTAAATGTTTGCCTTTTAAGCATGAGAATTATACGTTCCGAATCAAAGGATGAGAGTCCTGAAGTAGGCTCATCCACAAGGAGGATTGCAGGTTCACGGATTAGCTCCATTGCAATGTTTAACCTTTTCCGTTGTCCACCACTAATAAACTTGTTTAATGGATTGCCTACCTTTAGATTACGTGCTTCTATCAGATCAAAATCTTTAAGGGTTTCATCCACAAGTTCCTCAATCTCTTTCTCGCTCTTTTTGCTAAAGCAAAACTTTGCTCCAAAGTATAAATTTTGGTATACGCTTAAATCCTCTACCAATAAATCATCCTGAGGAACATAGCCTATGACCTTTTTTAATGAGTTTTTATTTTCCTGTAAGCAGTGGCCATTAATAAGTATTCTTCCGCCATAGGGCTTTAAATTGCCGTTTAGCAAGTTTAACAGCGTTGACTTTCCCACACCGCTACCTCCCATAATTGCAATAAACTGCCCCGAATAAGCATCAAGGGTAAAAGGATAAACGCCATCCTTGCTGCCCTTGTGCTTGTATTCAATCTCTTCGGCAGTTATCCTTATGTTTGCTTTATTCCACGACTGGAAAAATGTACCTGCAATAAAACTGAAATAGATTGGCTTAATCCTGGGGCCTCTAATAACACCTCCTGCTCCAAAAATATAGGCTCGACCTGGGTTTAAGATCTTACTATTCAAGAAAATATCACTATCACCAAAATATTTTACCAGTAATGTGTTTGTGCTGGGGATATGAAGAAAATAGATATTCCCTTGAAGATTAGTGTGTTGAAATTGCTGAATAACGCTATTTGCATGCAGATTTGAATCGCCATAGTAAGCTATAATCTGCGGATTTGCAGGTACCTGCTCAGGGGCATTGGATATTATAAAGTTTTTTCCGTTAAAATACTCCTCCTCCGGCATATAAAGCATACTAGCAATATGCTTAATAAGATCGAACTCTTGAAGAGAAAGATATCCAGTATCCGAAACAAACTCTATAAGTTGAAGAATAATCCACACTTTTTGATGTTGCTCAAATTCACTGTTTATTGAATCGCATATTTCGTCAATACTTTCAAGAATTAGACCTTCATTTATCTCTTTTCCGTTCTTTGGGGTTTCACTCAATCCAATATCGCTTAAATACTGATCAACCTGATCGCTGTTAAACTCTATTTTCAAAAAGTTTGCAATCACTTTTAGTGCAGATTCTGAAATTTTTCCCTTTTCTGAATTAATGATGATAATAAAAAGGCGGATTAAGGACTTTAGCAGCGATTCGTTCATAAAGTGTTAAAATAAGAGTGTTAAAAACTATTAATAAAAATCAAATTTACTTACTCAGCAATAATCTACTTTTCTTATGGCAGAGATATAGTTGGGTGTAAGAGCATCATGCCTCTTATGTTCTGGTACAGAAATACTACCATGCTCTTTTGGCACTCAGTTTCTAATAATAATCATTAAATAATAAAAAAACTATTTTGGCAATAGTAAAACGTACTAATGGCATTAATGTATTGTAGTTAGCAATTAATATTGAAGATTTCTTGACAAAGGTATTTCGTGACTTTTCATTAAGTAATTAAAGTTAAACTCTGGTGAAAATACAAAAGATATCAGTAAGATTGTAGAAAGTTTAACAAAAAATATAACACAAGTAGTGTGACTATTTTGGAATTACAACTAATACCATCAACAATACTTCGAACATATATAAAAATGTTTATGAGCAGTTTTAAATCTTAATACGACAATGATATATCTTAAAAAAAAGCCTATTTATCTAAAGAATAAGGCAAGCTCACTTAAAGAATTATTGTTCAGTGTAATAAACGCTAAAATTACAAGCTGTATAAAATGTTTTTAGTTAAAGAAGCAAATAAATGAGATTAATCACATTGTAATCAACTAAAAAAAATTATTTTTGTTAGCGTTAAATTGACACTTACAAAAACAATGTGATCGAGAATAAATTTTAATACTAAATTATAGTATAACCTAATTCTATTTGGAGGAAAAGTTATGCAGAACAAACTTCAAGAGCTCACAGAAAAAATTTATAATGAGGGCTTAACAAAAGGAACAGAGGAGGCAAGCCAGTTGGTGAATAAAGCCAAAGAGGATGCCTCAAAGATTATTGCTGATGCAAAAAAGCATGCCGAACAAATTGTTGCGCAAGCAAAGAAAGAGTCCGAAGATCTGAAAAAAAATGTTGAAACCGAGATCGGAATCTCCGCGAAACAGGTTGTTAGTGCCTTAAAAGTGGATATTTCTAAGCTGATAGAGACCAAGGTTATGCAGGCTCCCCTCATTGATGCTCTTAAGGATACCGAATTCATTAAAATGATTATTGAAACTGCCATTAAGAACTGGAACCCCAATTCAACCGATCAAATTGCACTTAACGTTTTAGTCCCTGCAGCTAATGAAAAAGAGCTAAAGGAGCACCTTTCAACAAAGGTAATGGGCGCCTTAAATCAAAAATTTGAGGTAGTTCCTGATAAAAATATTAGGTACGGATTTAAAATTGGGCCTAAGGATGGGAGTTACTTTATCAGTTTTTCCGATAAGGACTTTGAAAACTTATTTAGGGAGTACATGCGCCCTCGTATCATAGAAATGCTCTTTGGAGGAAAATAACATGGCAAGAGAGTACTACTATCTTATTGCGGGCTTACCTGACCTGTTTATTGATCAGGAACAGAAGGGTTTTGATCTTGTTAAGTTAAAGGATGAGATTAAAGAGAACATTCATCCCAACGATTACAAGTTGGTAGAGCAACTATTTCTCGAATACGATAATGAAAACTTTCAAAACTTCATTTTTGAGCGAACCCAGGAATTTAATCCTTTAGGCAAGTTCCCCCAGGATTTATACACGGAATTTGAAGAAAACCTCGAGGAGTTCCCTGAGTATATCCAAAAGTTTTATAACTCATTTAAAGGGAAAGACGAGAACGATGATGAGGATCTTGAAGAAAATGATTTATACCACGCTGATAAAATTGAAAAGATTCCCGAAGTACAATTTCAGGAACTTTTTTACGAACACGTAAAACTCTCCGAAAATCGTTTTTTAAGAGAATGGTACAGTTTCCTTTTACTATACAACAATATTTTATCGGCAATAAACAGCCGTAATGATGACTCTGATATTGCTCCACAGATGGTTGGCAAAGGCGAGTTTGTTGAAGCTTTAACTCGTAGTCAGGCAGCTGACTTTGGTTTAAAACAAGAGATTGATTTCCTTGAGCCATTACTCCAGATTACAGAGCAAACTGATATAATAGAAAGAGAACGCCGTCTCGACATGCTTAAATGGGATATGGCAGATGAGATTACAACATTCGATTATTTCAATATCAATAAAATTTTGGCTTTTCTTGTAAAAGCGGGTATTGTTTACCGTTGGAGTAAGCTCGATAGTAAGATAGGTGCCGAAATGTTTAAAAAACTGGTAGCCGACATTCGCAAAACATACGAGCTTCCCAAAGAATTTGAACAATAGCAACGATTTATTAAATCAAAATATAAATAAATGAAAACCAAAGGAAAAGTAACAGGCATTATCGCCAACCTTGTAACCGTTGAGGTTGATGGCCCCGTTGCGCAAAACGAGATATGTTACATTTACCGCGGTGAAACCAAACTTATGGCTGAGGTAATCAAGGTTACCGGTAAGTTTGCCTACGTTCAGGTATTCGAAAGTACACGTGGGCTTATGGTTAATAATACCGTGGAATTTGAAGGGCATATGCTTGAGGCAACTCTCGGACCAGGTTTACTTTCGAAAAATTACGACGGTCTACAACACGACTTAGCCAAAATGGATGGTGTGTTCCTAAAAGCAGGCGACTACACCGATGCTCTGGATTATGATGTTGAATGGCAGTTTACACCTATTGCCAAGCCAGGCGATACTGTTATTGCTGGCGATTGGCTTGGCGAAGTACCTGAAAACTGGGCTAGCCACAAAATAATGGTACCATTTAAGCTAAAAGGTACTTATACCGTAAAATCGGTAGTTGATAGCGGTAGTTACTTAGTAAACAAAACCATTGCAGTTATAACCGATAACGATGGTAACGATATTGATGTAACAATGGAGCAGAAATGGCCAGTAAAACTAGCCATTACCGCTTTTAAAGAAAAACCCAGACCATTTAAGATTATGGAAACTGGGGTTCGTGTTATCGACACCTTTAACCCAATTGCTGAGGGTGGAACAGGGTTTATTCCTGGTCCCTTTGGTAGTGGAAAAACCGTGCTACAACACGCCATTTCGAAACAGGCAGAGGCCGATCTTATTGTCATGGCCGCTTGCGGCGAACGGGCAAATGAGGTTGTGGAGATTTTTGCAGAATTCCCCCATCTAGACGATCCTCGTACTGGCCGTAAACTAATGGAGCGGACTACTATTATTGCTAATACATCAAATATGCCCGTTGCAGCAAGGGAGGCATCTGTTTACACTGCAATGACCATTGCAGAGTACTACCGCGCAATGGGACTTAAAGTATTGCTTTTAGCCGACTCAACTTCTCGCTGGGCACAGGCCCTTCGCGAAATGAGTAACCGCATGGAAGAACTCCCTGGACCCGATGCATTCCCAATGGACTTGCCCGCAGTAATTGCAAATTTCTATTCCAGAGCTGGATTGGTTTACCTTAACAACGGCGAAACGGGTTCAGTTACTTTTATTGGTACCGTATCACCAGCTGGTGGTAACCTTAAGGAGCCTGTAACCGAATCCACAAAAAAAGTAGCTCGTTGTTTCTATGCACTGTCGCAGCAGCGTGCCGACAGTAAGCGATACCCTGCCGTTGACCCAATGGAGTCGTACTCAAAATATCTGGAATATCCTGAAATTATTGAATACTTGAACAAAACCATTGACGAGAACTGGGTTAACGATGTGCATAAGGCTAAGAACTACGTTCAAAAAGGGAAAGAGGCTGCTGAGCAGATTAACATCCTAGGTGACGACGGTGTGCCAATAGAATATCACGATCGCTTATGGAAAGCAGAACTTATCGACTTTATTATTCTTCAACAGGATGCTTTTGATACGATTGACGCATCGTGCCCACTGAACAGGCAAAAGTATATGCTCGATACTGTTCTTGGTATTTGCGATTTGAACTTTACCTTTGAACACTTTGAGGAGTGCTCTACGTTCTATAAAAATGCAATTAACATATTGCGCCAGATGAACTACTCTGTTTTTGAGAGCGATGAGTTTAATAAGTACGAAAAAGAAATTGATACTTTACTTAACGAAAGAAAGGCAGAATAATGGAAACTAAAGCTTTTCAGAAAATTTATACACAGTTAGTCGGAATTACCAAGGCAACCTGCACACTAAAAGCACAAGGTGTAGCCAATGATGAGTTAGCTATGGTACACGGACGGTTAGCTCAGGTAGTAAAAATATATGGTGATATGATTACCCTTCAGATTTTTGGAGGAACAGAGGGTATACCTACCAATGCTGAGGTTATTTTCTACGGAAAACCACCAACACTAAAAGTGGGCGACGACCTAGCAGGACGATTTTTTAATGCATTCGGTCAACCCCTATTTGGGGGAACCGAAATTGAAGGCATCGATCGCGAAATTGGTGGTCCATCGGTTAACCCGCTTAGGCGGAAACAACCTTCGGAACTTATTGCAACCGGAATTGCTGGCATTGACCTGAATAATACACTGGTAACAGGACAAAAAATTCCATTTTTTGCCGACCCTGACCAGCCATATAACCAGGTAATGGCCAACGTTGCACTCCGTGCTCAGGCAGATAAAATTATTCTGGGTGGTATGGGGCTTACAAACGACGATTTCCTATATTTTAAGAATGTATTCGAAAATGCTGGTGCCCTCGACCGTATTATCTGTTTTGTGAATACCACAGAGCAACCTCCTGTTGAGCGCTTACTAGTGCCAGATATGGCACTTACGGCAGCTGAATATTTTGCTACCGAAAAAAATGAGAAAGTACTTGTTCTGCTAACGGATATGACCTTATACGCAGATGCGTTGAGCATTGTATCAAACCGTATGGATCAAATCCCTTCTAAGGACTCAATGCCTGGTTCACTTTACTCAGATTTAGCAAAAATTTACGAGAAGGCAGTTCAGTTCCCCGATGGCGGCTCAATTACCATAGTTGCAGTAACAACCCTCTCTGGCGGTGATATTACACACGCTATTCCTGATAATACCGGTTATATAACAGAGGGACAGCTATTCTTACGTACCGATTCCGATACAAATAAGGTGATTGTTGACCCATTCCGAAGTTTATCGCGTTTAAAACAGCTGGTTATTGGTAAAAAAACCCGTGAGGATCACCCGCAGGTAATGAACGCTGCCGTTAGGCTTTATGCCGATGCTGCAAATGCCAAAACCAAACTCGAAAACGGATTCGACCTTTCGGATTACGATGAACGTTGCCTAAAATTTGCACACGATTACTCCATTAAACTACTTGCAATTGATGTAAATATCGAAATTGAAACAATGCTTAACATAGGATGGGAATTATTTGCCAAGCATTTTACAAAGGCAGAGGTTGCCATTCGTCAAGAGTTGGTTGATAAATATTGGCCAGCAGAATAGTAAAAACCTTTTACAATGGCAATAAAATTTCAGTATAACAAAACATCGCTTAACGATCTCGACAAGCAGTTAAAGGTTCGTCAACGTGCTTTGCCTACTCTTCAAAATAAAGAATCGGCATTACGTGCCGAAGTTAAACGCGCAAGAGACCAAGCAAAAGAACTTGAACAAAAACTTGAACAGAAAATGCGCGACTTCGACTACATGGTAAGCCTATGGGGAGAGTTTGAGCATGATTTAATTAGCGTTGAAGATGTTAAACTAAACGTTATAAAAATTGCAGGGGTTCGAATTCCTGTATTACAAGATATTAACTTTAAGGTAAAAGATTATAGCCTATTTGCACGTCCATTCTGGTACCCAACAGGAGTTGAGATACTTAAAGAGTTGGCAAGCGTTGGTATCGAGAGCATTTTTTACAGCGAAAAAATGCGTTTGCTCGACCATGCAAGAAAGAAGACCACACAAAAGGTGAATCTATACGAAAAGGTTCAGATTCCTGGCTACGAAAGCGCAATAATGAAAATTAAACGCTTTATGGAGGATGAGGAGAACCTTGCTAAGTCATCGATGAAAATTGTGAAAAACCGACAGCAGAATAAGGAGGTAGAGGTATGATTGTACCAATGATTAAATATGGATTCCTGGTATATCACCGTGATTTCGATTCTTTTCTGAACAGATTGCAGGAAATGGGGTTAGTTGATGTTGAGAGACATACTAAGGTTCTTTCCGATGAGGAACGCAACCTTATCAACGAAATCAATCGTTACACCCAAACACTGAAAGATTTAAAGAATAGAACAGCACAGAACGACCAGACTGGTCAAGTGGCTCCATTAAACTCCGATGCCGTTCTCGATGAGTTTGAAGACCTAGTGAAAGAGAAAGAACAGGTTGAAAGTTCAATACGTAGAGCGCAAAAGGATTTAAATGATGTTCGTCCCTGGGGGAATTTCAATATCGACTTACTTAGAAAATTAAGCAATTCAGGCCTAAGCATTAAGTTCTACGTAACTAATGAGAAGGCTTTCGACGAAAGCCTTCTCGAAGACCTTACCGTAGAGATTATTAAAAATGAAGCAGGACAAGTTTACTTTGTTTGGATTCAGCAAGCTGACCAGGATTCCTCTTTGCCTATTGAAGCTGTTGAGGTAAAGATTCCAAACTACTCCGCATCAGGAAAGGAGGCTGAAATAGCCACCCACCGTGGCCGAATTAGCGAAATAGAAAATCGCCTAAACGAATTAACCCGTTTTGTAGTTCAACTCGAAGCCACTAAAGACGAACTGGTAAACCAACTCGAGATTAACTCGGTAACCTTAAGCGCCGAAAAACAGGCCGAGGACAAAGTGTTAATTTTAACTGGTTGGGTTCCCAAGCCTAAAAACGATGAGTTTGTTAAATTCATAGAGCAGGAAAGTATTATTTATGTATCCGAAAGAGCAAAAAGAGAAGATAATGCACCTATTTTGCTCAAAAACAACCGATTTGCTAGGCTCTTTGAACCCATTGGCAGCTTGTTTACAAATCCTATCTATGGCGAGTTAGACCTTACACCGCTTTTTGCTCCATTCTTTATGATGTTCTTTGGCTTTTGCCTTGGTGATGCTGGTTATGGTCTTGTTATGCTATTGGGTGCTGCGATTTTTAAGCACAAGGTTAACAAGAAAATGCGTCCCATACTTTCGCTTGTTCAGTGGTTAGCCTTGGCAACCATTATTTTTGGAATGATTACTGGAACATTTTTTGGAATTGAACTTGTCAACGTAGAAATTCCATTTATTCAGAAATTTAAAAACATGTTCCTTGACCAGAACCAACTTTTTGCGTTAGCACTTATTGTTGGAGCAATCCAAATTGTTTTTGGGATGTTTGTTAAAGCGGCTAACGAAATAAGGCTTTGGGGATGGATGTATTCTATTACAACGTTCAGCTGGCTACTCTTAATTCTTGGGTCAGGAGCGTTCTATGGCTTATCCATGTTAGAGGGAGCAAACGTTGAATTCATGGGTTTAACCCATAAAATTATATTAGGTGTAGCCGCTATTGGCATTCTATTCTTCAATAGCCCAGGCAAAAATCCTTTTGTAAACTTTGGACTTGGACTTTGGGGTGTATATAATATGGTAACCGGATTATTTGGTGATATTCTATCGTATATCCGCCTGTTTGCCCTTGGGTTATCAAGTGCCATTCTGGGAAATGTTTTCAATAGTTTAGCCTTTGGAATGGCACCTGACATACCAGTAGTTGGAGCAATTGTAACTATCCTCATTCTGGTCGCAGGTCACTCCATTAATCTATTTATGGCTGCACTAGGTTCGCTAGTACATCCAATGCGTTTAATATTTGTTGAGTTTTACAAAAATGCAGGCTTTATTGGTGGGGGAAAGACCTACCAACCTTTTGAAAAAAAAATAAAACAATCAGTTTAGCTAAACTATTTAAATAACAATAAACTAGTACATTATGGAACCAATTATTTTTGCTTACTTCGGAATCGGAATTATGATTATTCTCTCGGGTGTTGGTAGCGCATATGGCGTAACCATTGGTGGTAACGCTTCTATCGGAGCAATGAAGAAGGACCCTTCGGCTTTTGGTAACTACATGGTGCTTAGTGCACTTCCTGGCACTCAGGGTTTATACGGATTTGCGGGTTACTTTATGCTTGCTGGCTACCTTGTTCCAACAATGACTTGGGCTGCTGCTGCTGCAGTTTTTGGCGCTGGTATTGCCATGGGATTTGTTGGTTTGTTCTCTGCGCTTCGACAAGGACAAGTTTGTGCAAACGGCATTGCTGCCATGGGGTCTGGTCACAAAGTTTTTGGTAATACACTAATTCTTGCTGTATTCCCGGAACTTTACGCTATTGTTGCACTTGCAGCAGTATTCCTTATAGGACAGTCGTTAGGCTAGTAAATCATAAGCTAATGCAGAAAAGTCCTTGTGAATTCACAAGGGCTTTTTTTATGGTTAAAAAAGTGCAAAGAAGAAAATTCAATGTAAAGTTCTCACTGTACTTGTTTGATTTTTTTATCAATTAAAATGGAATAGACTGGCAAAAGTGGAGAACCTGGAACGCTGTGTTATTTCTGAAAATTGTGCTAAGGAAGTTTCTCAAAATGGGAAACTAAAAACTAGTTTGTTTGTTTTTGTTAGCAAAGGCATTTAACTTTTTTTATTAAACAAATAATGAATGCTATGGTAAATAAAAATAATTTTGATTTTAAGGAATTCATCCAAAATTCACGCGATGTATTGTTAAATCCTAAGGAGTTTTACAGTCGATTTGAACTTACAGGTGGGATTGTTCAGCCTCTTATAAAGGCATTAATCTATGGTGCTGTAGCTGGGCTTTTTTTAATGATTTGGAGTATTGTACATTTCGGAGGTGTTTCTGGTGGAATACTTGGAAGCGCAGTGGGTATTAGTGCCTTTTTCCTAACGATTGTGGGCGCATTGATTGGGGCTTTTATAATGGGTGTTGTCTTATTAGTACTGTCTTCAATATGCGGTGGCAACACGGATTATGAGGCAAATTTTAGGGTTGGGGTATCAATTATGGTGATATATCCAATATCTGCATTTTTAGGTTTTTTAGGAGGGATTAGCTTTTTGCTTGGTGCTCTGGTTGGGCTAGCGATTAATCTTTATGCTCTGTATATTTTGTATTTTGGTTTAAGCATAGCGCTTAAGGGCAAAGAGCAATCGGCAAAGGTTACTAGCTATGTTTTGGGAGGCTTACTGCTTTTATTTACTTTAATTGGTATAGGAACGCGTCATGCGGCTAGGACTTATTTAGACTTTGGCATCAATCAAATTGAGTATAATCTTAAAAGTAGAGAGAGCGTAGCTGAAAATACTCAAAAAAGCGCATCTATAGGCTTCTTGGATATGGTTGAATGAGTTTAAGAGCGGTTTAATGCAGCACTAGTTTGTATTTATAAAAAAACAGCGCCTAGCCGCTGTTTTTTGTTGCAGATAAGTAATTCTTCGATTAAATTATGCAATACGTTATATGC
The DNA here is from genome assembly GCA_028680705.1 of Bacteroidales bacterium. Lineage (GTDB taxonomy): Bacteria > Bacteroidota > Bacteroidia > Bacteroidales > Tenuifilaceae > Perlabentimonas. The sequence continues at coordinate 6,112 of JAQUJY010000037.1, read as the reverse complement.
AACATATAGGGCAAAGGATACATAACCAACTGTTAAATCGAAATAATTAACCAATCTTTTTCTTATATCAATTGGCGTTAACGCTTTCTTTTCATTGGCTTTTTGGGGGTATAAGGCTTAGCAAAGAAAAGTTCGCGTTGTTTTAGTTTGCCGTCTTTACTGTCCTCCACAAAAATCTTATTCCCTGTGTACGGATCAATTCCAGTATAGAAAATTGTAGAGGCCAAGGTCATTGGTGTGGGAGTAAAATCTTGAACCTGTTCAAGATGTAAGCCCATTGTTTTAACCACACCTGAAAGTTTTTGCATATGCTCAATGGTGCAACCCGGGTGGCTCGAAATAAAGTAAGGGGTTAACTGCTGATTTAGACCATGTATTCGATTTAAAGAATCAAATTTTTCCTTAAGCTGAACAAAGAGTTTAAAACTTGGTTTCCGCATATGTTTAAGAACCTCTTCCTCCGTGTGCTCAGGGGCTACCTTAAGTCTCCCTGAAACATGGTGCCTAACAACTTCTTCAAAGTATTGCCTGTTCGTCGAATCACTCCAATCAGCAAATAGGTCATACCTAATTCCGCTTCCGATAAATGCCTTCTTAATTCCTTTTACAGCCCTTGATTTTTTATAAAGATTGATAAGTGGTTTATGATCTGTATTTAAGTTAGGGCAAACTTTAGGAAAGATACACGACGGTTTCTTGCACCTTTTACAGACATTGAGATCAATACCTTGCATCATGTACATATTTGCCGAAGGACCTCCCAAATCGCTTAAATAGCCCTTAAAATCAGGCATTTCTGCAACGGTTTCAACTTCATCTAGGATTGACTTCTGCGATCGACTAGAAATAAATTTTCCCTGATGAGCCGATATTGTGCAAAAACTGCACCCACCAAAACATCCTCGGTGAATATTTATGGAGAATTTAATCATTTCCCAGGCAGGTATGGTTTTTCCTCTATATCTTGGATGCGGAGATCGCATATAAGGTAAATTGTAAATGCCATCCATTTCGGTTGTAGAGGCAGGAGGTAGGGGTTGATTTACAATTACGTAACCATCTTCAGCGGGCTCTATCAGTCGGTTACTTTCTAGTTTATTCGACTCAACCTCAATATGCATAAAGTTTTGACCAAACTTACGGGGTGACTTTAAGCATTCCTCAAAACTATTGAGTACAATGGTTTCATTATCAATAGAGTAGTCATCCTCTCTATTCGTGTAAAATGCGGTCTGAGGTAAATTGCTTATGGTGTTAATACTCTTTCCGGAATTCAGCAAATGAGCTACTTCAACAATTGTTCTCTCACCCATACCGTAAACAAGTAAATCGGCTTTACTGCTTAACAAGATACTTGGCAGGAGCTCATCTTTCCAAAAATCATAATGGGTCAACCTGCGTAAAGAGGCTTCAACTCCGCCAAGCACGAGTGGGGTTTCAGGGAAGAGTTGTTTTATGATATTTGAATAAACATTCACAGCATAATCGGGCCTAAAACCCGATTTTCCGCCTGGGGTATAGGCATCGTCACTGCGTAGCCTTTTGTTTGCGGTGTAATGGTTTACCATGGAATCCATGCTGCCCGAAGTAACCGCAAAGAAAAGACGTGGCTCTCCTAGTTTTTTGAAATCCCGAAGGTCGTCGCGCCAGTTGGGCTGAGGTACAATCGCAACTTTATATCCAGCACTTTCCAGAATACGCCCAATTACTGCTGCACCAAATGAAGGATGATCTATATAGGCATCGCCACTAAAAAGGATAACATCTGCCTGTTCCCAGCCAAGTGCATCCATCTCCTTTTTTGAGGTAGGCAAAAATCTCGATATTGGTTTAGTCTTGTTCAATGATTTAATTTTTATAATTACTTCGACTTAAATAGGATAGAGCTATCACCGTAGCTTAAAAACCTAAAGTCATTGTTAATTGCATATTCGTAAACTTTCTTCCAGTCGTCACCAATAAAAGCAGCCACCAAAAGTAAAAGTGTACTTCTAGGTTGATGAAAATTTGTAATCAGCGTGTCAACAACTCTAAATGTGTATCCAGGAACAATAATCATTTGTGTTGATGCCATTAAATAGTCTAATCCCTCAGCTATAATATAATTAAGTAGTGCTTCTAAAGATTGCTTCGACGAATAGCTGTCGTTTAATTGGTAGCCATCCCATTGGTTAACATGTAAATTGGTCAAATTGTTTTCGCCCTCAATTACCTTAACTCCTAGCCAGTACAAACTTTCCAGTGTACGCATAGAGGTTGTTCCAACGGCAACAATATTACCTAGAGATGAGATAATATTTTTAATAGCTTCCTTAGTAACGTATATACGCTCGGTATGCATTTCGTGCTCTCCAACGGTGTCGGACTTAACAGGCTTAAATGTTCCTGCTCCAACATGGAGAGTAACTTCTGTAAATGAGCACCCTATATCTTTTATCTTGCCAATAACAGAAGACGTAAAGTGTAATCCAGCTGTTGGTGCAGCCACAGAGCCTTCGGGTTTTGCATAAATGGTTTGGTAGGTGTGCTTATCAGCATTAACTGGCTCTCTGTTAAGATATGGAGGAATTGGAACCTGCCCATAGGCAGTTACTATATCAGCAAAAGTAATAGCATTGCTCGATCTCCAACTAAACTCAACAAAAGCACCATCTGAACTTCTCGATAGCATTTTTGCTACAAGTATAGCATTTAATGACGGTATTTGCTGTTCCAGTACTTCTCCTTTCCATCGTTTTATATTCCCAACAACACAGTTCCAGACGCATTGATCAATTGTTGAGAATGAAAGTTGGTAATCGTTAGGGGATATAGGATTTAGCAAAAATACTTCTATTGAAGCACCCGTAGATTTTTTAAACTTAAGCCTGGCCTGAATAACCTTTGTGTTATTAAAAACTATGGATTGACCTTCATTAAACAATTCTGGGATTGAAGTAAAACTTGACTCTGAGACTATATTGTTTCTGTATATCAACAACTTAGAACTATCTCTATGGCTTAGTGGATACTTTGCAATTCTCTTCTGATCAAGTGGGTAGTCATACTCGCTAAGTCTAATGCTTTTAAAATTCATCTACCAGAATGTTAGGATAATTAGTTAACTTTGTGCCGCAAAAGTAATACATTTAAATCTATTTAAAGTTTAAAATACGGTCTTGCTTTTGTAATGTAACCAGCTAAATATTAAATTGTTATAAAATGAAGTGTAGAGTAGGAGATAGGGTACGGTTTTTGAACGACGTTGGTGGTGGTAAAGTTACTAGAATAGAGAAGAATACAGTTTATGTTCTAGGTGTGGATGGCTTTGAGATACCTGTACAGGCATCAGAAGTTATTGTGGTTAGTCAAGACACTGATTCATCAGTAAAACAGAGACTGTCATTATCTGCTGATTTACAAGAGGATAATAACAATATAGAATCAGCGTCTAGTAGTAGAATAGCAGATATACCCGAAGAAGTGGATTACTCAGAAATAAATTTTTGTGTTGACTTGGATAATGAGGTTGATCCCGAGGGTGAATTGCTAGGACTGTTTATTGGTTTTGTTCCTATTAATCAAGATAGTAGAACCGAATCGGATCAAGATATTTACGTAATAAACGATAGCCCTTACAGGGTGTTTATAACCATTTCTAAATGGATAGACAATCTGCTTAACCCAATATATGCTGGGTTTCTTTACCCTGATACCAAAAATCACGTAACTACGATTAAAAAGGAAGATATCAATAGCGAATTAACCCTAAACATTCAAAGTATTTTCTTTAAAAACAAGGCATTTACATCACAACAACCTGAATATTTTGACCTTAGGCTAAACCCAACCAAGTTCTATAGATTTGGTAGTTTTTCGGCCAATGACTTTTTTGACGAAGATGCTATGGTTTTTTCAATAGCGGATACTAAAAAAGAAGAGATACTTAAGAGTTTAACCGATAAGGCAATAGATGAGTCGATTCGGCAAAAGGATGGTAAGATAAAGATAGAAAAGAAAGAGGTTAAGCCTTTAATTGAAGAGGTTGATTTGCACATCGAGGAATTAGTTGATAATGCAAAACAGCTCAAGCCCGGAGAAATTTTAAATATCCAAATGGCGCGCTTTAAGGTGAGTCTAGAAGGGGCCATAATTGCAAAAACCAGAAAAATTGTTTTTATCCATGGAGTGGGTAATGGAAAGTTGAAGCACGAACTAAGGAAAGAACTTGATAAAAACTATTCAAAGTTAAGGTATCAAGATGCTTCCTTCAGAGAATATGGCTATGGAGCAACCATGGTATTTATTCGCTAAAAATAATTTACAGCATATTTAACAATTTTAGTATAACTACACAAATACTGCAGCAGATCGTTCTACCGCCCATGATTGGGAGGAAAGTCCGGGCACTGAAGAGTACCAAACTTCCTAACAGGAAGGTATTCGCAAGGATACAGTAGCGTAACAGAAAATAACCGCCCTAGGCTTAGCTTAGGGTAAGGGTGAAAAGGTGGGGTAAAAGCCCACCGGTTATTCTGGTGACAGAATAAGCCGTACGCCTTTTGGAGTGCAAGACCATGTACATCGTAATTACCTTTAGGTTACGGGGCTGCTCGTCCCGATTTTGCCTGGCAAAAGTTACGAGGGGTGGGTCGCATGAGTTATCTGGCAACAGATAGCCTAGATAAATGGTAGAAGCCATTCTTTATGGCACAGAACCCGGCTTATAGATCTGCTGCTTTTTTTATGCCTAAAAAACAACCAACCCTCTATATTACACCTGTAAACAACAAGAAAATCTGAATGTCGCCTCTTTATTGACACGTCAACTACATTAGAGTAACGAATTTAACATACTAATTATCTGTACTTTGTGTAATTTAAGTGATGTTGTTGTTTAATGAATTTTCGAGAAACACTACTTAACGCCAGTTCCAGCAAAGTTACATAGAAGGTACTACCTGTAAACCAGCGCCTAACATAGGTTACTTAATTTTTTGGTTGAGTTATTTAGACCTTAAACACACTTGACAAGTATTTTACGTGGTAATATCGATACACCACAATGAAACAATATGCACAACTTAATTAGACACCTCAATAAAAGACAAATAATTAAGTCTACGGATTACATTTAAGCCCACGTAGCGTTTTGTTTAAGCGATTTAAAAGAATTATTAAACCTCTAGAGCACTTAACAAAAAAACAAGTGAATGTAGTTGTTTACATTTGTAAACAAGGCTAATTCTATTAGGTTCGTGTAGTAAATGCATGAATGAAACATCACAGAATTAAGGAATTAACAAAATCCCACAGGGAGATTGTGAAAACCTCATCGTATTTTCGATTAAACTTCTCTCCCTCAATGATATGTATACTTTAATATACCTTAAAAAAAGCATGAAAAGCCTTAATGTTTTGGGAATGTAAGATGGTATTGTATAAAATACAATTAGGGCAAAACCCTGTGCATTAGTAATATCACTTTGATTTCTAATTATCGTGTAGTTATCGTGGTTAATTACCTTTAAATCAAGTGTTACACTAACATCTTTGTGCTAACATGGACTACTCAATAGCCTGCGACAATTATTACTCGTAATTTAAAGCAACACTTATTTCAGAAATTGCTGTATGGATGCATTCCTTGGTCACTTACCATTGTATTAGGAACGATAAGATGATTATCTGCTTAGAACCTACTGTTATCTGTCACTTTAAAGAAAGAAATCCCTCGAAACCGCATACTTTACATCTGTAAACAACATACAGGAACATTTGTAACCTTACTGAAGTTACTTTTGTGAATCATTTTGTGTACATTTGTAAAAAGTATCTGTTATGGAGGAAAAAATTCAGAAAATATTAACGAAAGAAGGAATTCAGCCTGCAAAATTTGCTGAAATCATTGGTGTTCAACGTAGTTCAATCTCGCATCTTCTTTCTGGTAGGAATAAACCATCTTTCGATATGATACAAGGTATTTTAAGGAGTTTTCCGAAGATTAGCGCCGATTGGCTCCTGTTAGACAAAGGCGATATGTACCGACAACCTGTTCAGGGATCTCTCTTTGCTGCTAATGAGAAGCAAGGAACTGTTGATAATACCCTGTCCTTGCCCAAAGAAAGTTCAT
>JAQUJY010000127.1 GCA_028680705.1 Bacteroidales bacterium | reverse complement strand
GAGCTCAGTACCAGTCGTGGAAAGTTCTGCCACAATAGCTGACACGTCGGCATGACCTACGTTACTCAGCACAATCGTCGCTTTAGCGGACTCCCCAGGATCCAGGATACCATTGCCGTTTCCGCCGTTCGTATCATCAATAGTTAGAGTACCATACTCTAGAATGGGAGCATTTGCCTTAATTATAAAATTTTGTTCCCAATTATAAACCTCAGAGTTGTATTGTCCTTCGATAGCAATTGTAAATTCTAGAGAGGTTTGGTCAGGTACATTATTTTGGATGGAGAAACTGAAAGCACCATCCAACTCAACTTCTTGATCAGGATTTATTATTCCTGCGTCCACATTACTGTCTGTAATGGTTACGTAGGGACTATCCGATGTTAATGTTGCCGAAACAGAACTTGCAGTATATGGATCTTCTGAAATATTTTCCAAAATTACATCTAAAGAAACTGTTTCACCATAATCAGGGCTCGTAACAGTCTGGAATGATTTAAGTATTACATATGGTTCATCGGCAGGTACTGCAGAAACCTCTCCAGTATAGGTAACCTTATTATAGGATGTTGCAGTAACTGTAAGATCTAGGGGATTTACTATGGGTTCGTCAAATGAAACCGTAGCGCTTCCACCTTCAACAATCGCTTTGCCAAGTAGCACGGTTTCACCCTCGGTGTTAACATACGAAATGGCAACAAGAGCACCCTCTGTATCACTGGATACTGTGAAAGAAGTTGTACCTAAAAATAGAGTCGGATTATGGGTTAATACCATTTCAGAGGGAGTATCAGTACGAACAACTAACGAGGGATCGCCAAAGATTACCCAGGTATTGGTCATTGAGTATCCACCACTACCATGAACATCGTTCATCTTCATACAACCATTTATTGCAATACCACCATAAGTGCGTTTGATATTGTCTGTGTATGACTCTGTAAGTATGGCGATCATCTCATTCTGCCCGGTCATAGGAGGAACCCAACTTTGATTAATTGTTGAAGCAAATATTCCAATAGCCCCAGTTGGACCCTCACTCTTGCTTGCTCGCATAAAACCTTCGGCAAAGCATGTTTTATTAACAAAATCTCCATTTACGCAGGCAACAGAAACAATAAAAGGGAGTTTATCCACATTGGTAAGGCTGCTCATATGGCTCAAGCCGAATCCAGTCGTTCCCCAAGAGGTAAGACTTCCGTGACCGACATAGTTGATGATGCCCAATCCGTTATTTATATTAGTCACCACGTTTGCAGCTGTACCTGTTGGTTGATGAACTTGATGTACAATGTCGTAGGTATAACCTAACAACTTGTCTCTGATAGCATTCATATGCTGAATATCAGAGGGATTACTACCCTCATTGGAAGCGATTCCCATACCCGTTTTAAGCCAAGTATCGGATGCGGTTAGGTCACGCTCATAGGTAATGATTCTTGCAACTTGGCTCTCTGCGTGCTGAACAGTCTCTGCAGAAAATCTGCCAATAAAAGCCTCGGCATAGGAGTCGGAACCAACAATGTGTCCATAGGCGGCATCGCTATCACCCGATTTGCTCAAGGGCTTTATGTGCTGGCTATCGCCAACTAACAAGACAAATGCTAATCCTTCATCGCTATTGTACTGATCAGTAATGTATGCTTTTAAGGCTGTGGGCGATCCTCCCGCTTCGGTATAACTAACAAGCCTTGTGGGCTGTCCTTTTTGATTTTTCCAGTTCACAAGAGGCTTAACTGCTTCCATGTAGTCTGCATGAGCAACCACAAGCATAAAGCCCTCCTCGTCGACAGGAGTATATTTTACGGATGGAGCATAGTTTAAAAAGTTACGGCTGTAAATTCTGTCGAATTCAGCTAAAACTTGGGCATTGGCCCTTTTATCTATAAATTCATTGATTCCCTTGGTTTGTTTAGCAACAACGGTAACCGTAATATCCTTATAAACTCTTAAAGTTTTGGTTACGGGATTGTACTGGATAGGGTAAACATCAACAACTTGCCCACGATAGTCGCGAAGAATATAGGGCTCGCGCAGGGAAGCCAACTCTCCAGGAAAAAAAGCATCCTTTTCGTAGAGCTCTCCCTTTTCATAGGGGATGTCCATTGGGTTAACATCCCTAGTTAACACTCCCTTCGAAGGGGCAATGTCGATATCGTTATACTCAACATACTCTCCGGTTTCAATCATAAGTTCTGTGGAGCCAAAATCGGGGATAATAACCGAACCGTTTAAAAAGAAAAGGTCAGGATTACCCTTTTGCATAATTTGAGGTGCATCCCCACTGATTGCAATAGACATGCTGCCAAAATTTTCTGCTTGGATTTGTTCCAAATCCATTTGATTTACATTAAACCTCAACACAATGGAACTAGGGTTATCGGTAACCAAACTAACAGAATGTGATTCTGTGAACGCATCAGCCAAAACCAAACTCTGGCTCTGCGACATACCGCTATAAGTGAACAACAGTATAAACAAAAGGAGCCCGCTAAAGGGTGACCTTTTAAATAGATTTTTTTTCATAATTAAAATTTTTGTTTTACAAAAAAGATGAAAATATTAAAAGACATTGGCAATAGATTTAGTATTGAACGCTCTTTACTGCTAACTAATTTTTTACAAATTTATCGAAAAAAGTATTCCCGTCATTAAACATAACCTTTATAATGTAAACTCCATTTGGCAAGTTCACAATATCGATTCTCTGAAATGAACCGGACAAATTACCAGATTCGACAGTTGCACCAGTTAATGAATAAATCTGATAAGTACTTCCTACCCTCCCTTCACTCTCAATAAAAATATAATTTGAGGAGGGTACAGGATAGATAAACATTTCATTAATTTTCTGATAACTAACACCGGTAGATAACGTTGTAAAGGTAATTATGTCACCGAATGCTTCCCCAAAAACATTCTGCGCAGCCACTCTACACAAATATTGGGTTCCGGGCTGCAAATCAGTCAACTGAGAAGAAACTGGTAGGCTATATGATCCAACCAATTCTTCTAAAAACTCTACAGAATGCTCGGTTACGCTATCAATCCCCCATTGGAATAAAACGCTGGTCTCAAAACTACTGGGATTAACCGTACCATTAATAGTTGCTGTAGTGGGAGTTACTTCGGTTGGCTCAAGAGTCATAACAACCGGCATCTCTCCTTCCATCAGTTCACCGGTAATAAAAACATCGTCTATACACCAGTAGTATGACCATGAACCGCTATAGTTCCATGCAAAAATAATCTCATCAGATTCCTGTAAATCATCAATAGTATGCTCAAATTGAACGGGATTTGCCGTTGTTTTGTTCCATGTACCAACGGTTATCCAGCTAACGCCTCCGTTTAGGCTATACTTAAAAACAGCACTCGAAGAACTGTATTCCCTAAAGTAATGCTTAAAGCTAATGGTTATACTACCGTATTGTTCAATACTTATTGTTGGTGAAATGAGATCAGCATTCTGAGAATTTCCGGAGCCAAATGCATCGCTATTAAGAAATGCATAGCTTCCCGAACCAGCAAGCCCTGAAGAGAAAGAACCAAAGTTCCATTTTTGTGAAGAGTTGCCTCCATTACTAATATTATCCCAACATGGGGGAATGCTATTTAAATTAAAGTTTTGGGTATAGTCTGGAGTGATTTTACCACATAATGTAGTAAACTCTCTAATAGAACCATAGCTTGTTGCTATGCTATTTGTGGCAAATGCTCTAAAATAAAAGGTAGTTGCAGCATTAAGTTGGTTTAATATAAACGTAAAATCGCCTTCGCTAACCAAAGGATCGGAATAAAGTATTATAGCCCCAGGTGTATCGAGTAAAGGATTTGGATCTGTACTATACACAACCCCAGATTGGGTTACATCCTCATCACCTTGAGCTGTAATTGAGCCTCCTACAGTGGCTGAATCCTCTGAAACATCCAATGCATCATATGTTATTACAAAAGGGGACCCAGTGGGCAAGCCATCAATTGCGATATTATCTATATACCAATAATCGAATTTGTAATGATTTCCCTGAATGGCAAAAGCGATGTAGGTAGTCTCGCTGTTTAAGTTCTCAGTGATCTCGGTTTCAACAAGCTCGGGTCCAATATCTCCACCACCCGAAAGTACGTACCAATCCTCATCGCTCCATGTTACGCCATCCGCAGAACTCTGAATTTTCAGAGTTAACCCAGCGGAATAATCATCAAAAAAATGGTTAAATTTTAGCGTTAATAAATTTATACCAATGGTATTTATTGCAGGCGTTATCAGCCGTGAAGTGCCAGTTGAGGATACATATTTAGCTTTAAATTCTCCTGCTTCTCCACCACATTTATTTGTATTTGAATACGACCACACATTTCCACTTCCTCCGTCCCAACCAGTATTCCAGCACATGGGCATACTGGGTATTGACAGGTCTTCGCTAAATGGAAGGTTATACGTGGAACAAAGAGTTGTTGTATGTGTCCCTCTTCCTGTTGAAAATTCGCCCTCGAGATTATATGACCAAATCCGGTAATAATAAGGGGTTACCGCTTCAAGTTCAGTTTGATTAAATACGGTATCGGATCCAATATACAGAACCTGTCCTCCTCCGTCAATCATATCACCTACTTCAATATTTAATACAGGTAACCCAAATTCAGGGTCTGTACTATAGGCTAATACAACGGGATTAGAATCTTCATTTCTTGACCATGATAATGAAACCTCATTTGCAGAGAGGGCATCGGCTGCAAAATCTTTAGGATTTCTAATTCCTGTAAGATAGGAGTCGGCCTCGGATAGCGCATTAAATGCATTTAATCTGCCAGTTCCCAACAATCCTTCATATCCTGGGTTTAAGGAGTAATGATTTTCCGTTGTTTCTATGAGAATTTCTTTTAACTCGTCTGCAGAAATTTCGCCAGGAATATGCGAAACTACCAGCGCAGCAACACCAGATACATGCGGACAAGCCATTGATGTTCCTTGATAAAATGCGTAGCCATTACCAATTACGGTGCTCAATACCCCCCTGTTGGTTACTTGGTGAGTTTCACCACCCGGCGCTGAAATATCAACCCATGTATCGTAATTTGAGTACCACGAAATTTTATCCTGATTATTAGTTGAAGCAACTGCCGTTGCTCCTGAATAACAACCTGGGTACCATTGACCTGAAGTACCATCGTTGCCAGCAGCAAAAATGGTGATCCCTCCAGACAAAGGGCTACCCAATTCACTACCCGCATTCTGGTTAAAATAATCTATTGCGTCCAAAACGGCCTGACTGTAAACTCCTACTGAAGTGTATCCCCAACTGTTCTGAGAAATAACTGCTCCATTATCTGCAGCCCATATCATGGCAGGTGCAAAACCTCCGCTTAAGTCGTTTGATGCAAATACTTGGCACGACATTAAGCGCACTCCATTGCCGCCTCCGCTACCACCAGCAATACCAGATACTCCAATGCCATTATTATTAACCGCAGAGATGGTTCCAGCTACATGTGTACCGTGATTATGCGGTTCTATGGTTGCTGAACCACTAACAAAATTATAACCAATGCCGTCCCACATATTCGCCTGAAGATCCTGATGGGTGTGATCGATACCTCCATCAATTATGGCAACGATAACGTCGGGGTTCCCTTTTTGAATTTCCCATGCGCTAAAAAGATCTATATCTACACCAATGGTACCTCCTTGTTGCCCAGTGTTCGAGTAGTGCCATTGCTCGTTTAACCTTGGATCGTTTGGTGACCATTTATTGGCTACGTTATTGTAATCATTTACTTCATCCAAAATAGTTAATTGATCTGGCTCATAATCAATTAACATTTTTTTAAAAACGGGTTCTACTATCTCTATTTCTTGTAAAGAGGAGTACTTATCTACTAGTGATACTATATCCTGATCTTTTGTGAGTTCAAACTCATACCATAAATGAAAGCCCCATGCTTTATGTCTTTCAGAGTAACCCGATTTTAATATGTCAGAGGGGAAAACTGGTTTAATTCCCTTTAGATCTAGTTGCTTGGTAATTAGGTCTAAGCTCTCTATACCAAAAATATGGTGATTAACTATCTGCTCATTATTAACATGCTTTTCGTAATCAGCATAAATTTTAATTCTTAGCCTGTTTTGATAATAATTCTCCTTATCTATTCTCCTAAAATCGAATGAATGTCGTTCGCCCTTTATTACTTTATACTTATCATTCTGTGCAAACAAACTATGCGAAGAGTAAAAAATAAAAACTAATACTAAAAGGTGTAGTACTTTTTTTCCCATTACAAAATGGTTTTTAGTTTAAAAAAACTAAGGCAGGTAACCTGCCTTAGTTTTGTATATTCAAAATAACTTACTGTTTTATAACCCTAGTAATCAACTGCAAACCATCCTCTCCGGTCAGGCGAATTAAGTACACGCCTGCCTGCAGATTTTCTGTGGGTAGGGTTAGCGTTTGATTCCCATTGTGCTCCATCAGCATCATCCGTTGGCCAATGAGGTTAATTACCTCAACTTGGCGAACATGCGCCACGCCTTCCAGCATTAGCTGTGAGCTAAAGGGGTTGGGATACACCCGCACCTCTTCGCTTAGGCTTACAGGTGTCCCTGTTGTTGGATTCAGCATCACGTTTACCGTAACGTCAATATCCTCCACGTTCACCGTTCCTTTGGCTGTCTTGAAACCGTTATAGGTAACCGTATAGATAATTCCTTGAGCAGACTCTA
>JAQUJY010000126.1 GCA_028680705.1 Bacteroidales bacterium | reverse complement strand
TTTATCAGGAGAATCGTCGTTACTTACTTGCGACAAACTGTTCAGCAAATCGACCCTCTGCTCATTACTTGCCCTACTAAGCAACTCAGTAAGGCTATCAACCTTTTGCTGATACGGTAATGTTGCGTACAGAAAAACAAGTAATATTGAGGTTAAAAAATGGGTCATATACCAAAAAATTAGCAGCACTACACATATGTAATGCATAGATTAATAAGGAGAATTAACCTTAGAAATTCAATTGTATTATCATGTAAATACTAACTAACTAAGAAACAGGGCTATTGCAAAAGAGTTTAAAGTTGCAAAGTTAAAACTAATTTAGAACCTAACTAGTAAAAATGCTCGTTTACCTCTTTCTTAAGAAAATCGATTGCCCTAGCTGTTGGATGATTTTCCAATTCAACCAAACTTTCGAGAATAGACCTGCTAAGCATAATAGCTGGCTGCTTACCATCAATCTCATTGGAGTTTGTATTGATGAGCTTAATCACATTATCCTTAGCATTTTTTACAAGACCCCAAGCCTTAGGGCTAATGTAAATCTGCTGTGAGAGATTATGCTCCCACTCGCTTCGGATACTCGACAATAGAGCTGCCTGAAATTTTTGTGCGGTCAGGTTGGGTTGATTAACCCTAACCAGCAACGAATCGGGTGAGATACGCTCTAAGAATAGAACGATACGCTCGTAGGCCTGTAACCTAATAGGTGTAGTAATCTTTTTACTATTTATATTCAGTTCTGCCTTTCGCCTATTTGCCTCTTCGCGTAGTAACCGCTCAATGGCCAAATATCCCGCTAAAAAAACCAAGAGTGCCGGAAGTGTAATCTTAAGAATTTCTGAAAGCATAACCATACTATATTAGTTAACACATTGAATAAAGTGTAAATATATCTATATTTAACACCTAAAATAAGAAATAACTTAAAACACAGCTTAACATATTCTTAATATATATTAAAAACTATGGAAAACGTATCGAACAGAGTCAAACAACTGGCGGTTTCCGAAACGCTGGCCATGTCGCAAAAAAGCCGTGAGCTAAAAGCTCAGGGGCATAACGTAATAAACCTTAGCGTAGGCGAGCCCGATTTCCATACTCCTGATTTTGTGAAAGAAGCTGCCAAGAAGGCTATAAACGACAATATTACCTTTTACTCTCCAGTACCCGGTTTCCCTGACCTACTAAAGGCAATATCGGAAAAACTAAAGCGTGAGAATAACCTTAACTACTCTACGGACCAAATAGTAGTTTCTGGAGGAGCCAAACATTCTCTAACCAATGTGCTAATGACATTGGTTAACCCTGGCGACGAGGTAATTATCCCCGCCCCATACTGGGTTAGCTATGTTGAACTGGTAAAACTTGTCGACGGGAAAGGTGTAGTAATACCCACATCACTTGAAAGCGATTTTAAGATTTCGCCAAAACAGTTGGAGAATGCAATAACGCCCAAAACCAAGGTGCTGATGATTTGTTCCCCATCAAACCCAACGGGTAGCATTTACTCAAAGCAGGAACTGAAAGCCATTGCCGACGTTCTGGAAAAACATCCAAATATCTATATAATATCCGATGAGATATACGAGCACATAAACTACATGGGTACGCATGAAAGCATTGCACAGTTTGAAAGTATTACCGATAGGGTGATTATTGTAAATGGTGTATCGAAAGGCTACGCAATGACCGGTTGGCGCATTGGTTACTGTGCTGCGCCTAAATGGATTGCAAAGGCTTGCCAAAAACTTCAAGGGCAAATGACATCGGGAACGTGCTCAATAGCCCAGAAGGCGGCAACTGCAGCCATCATCTCCGATGCCTCATACCCCAAAATGATGTGCAAAGCCTTTATGCACAGGCGCGATGTAGTTATTGAAAGGTTAAGAAAAATAACTGGTTTTAAAGCGAATGTACCCCAAGGTGCTTTCTATATTTTTGCGGAAGTTTCATATTTCTTTGGAAAAAAGCATGGCGATAAAACTATCGAGAACTCTGCTGATTTATGCATGTACCTGCTTAATAGTGCATTTGTTGCCACTGTGCCTGGTAGCGCATTTGGGGCTGATAATTACATCCGCTTCTCATATGCTGCTTCAGAAGAGGAACTACTAGAGGCACTTAACAGAATTGAAAAAGCAGTTGCTAACCTTAAATAATTCGCCTTTAATTGAAGCATAAAGCGCGAACCCAAAATATGGCTTCGCGCTTTTATTATTGATCCGCAACCGCTATTTACTCTTTCAAAAACTTAGTCTTACCAATAATTGCGCCATCCATTCTAACCTGCAACACGTATACACCAGAACTTAAAGCCGATATAT
This sequence comes from Bacteroidales bacterium, assembly GCA_028680705.1. Taxonomy (GTDB): domain Bacteria; phylum Bacteroidota; class Bacteroidia; order Bacteroidales; family Tenuifilaceae; genus Perlabentimonas. The sequence continues at coordinate 4,415 of JAQUJY010000126.1, read as the reverse complement.
CGAGGTTAGGGTTAAGCGATTTGCTAATTATAAGTTGACCCAAAGTACCATAGATTTCAACAGTAGCATTGGGTGCAACCTCATCAATATCTACGGTGATGTAGTTTTTTGCAGGATTTGGATATACGGTGAATATTGACGATGAGAATTCATTTACCCCCGTGCACTGTGTAGTTTCAAACGACCAAACCTCGCTCCAGCCACTTATTAACGATTCGTTACTAGCATTCACCCTCCAGAAGTAGGTTGTTTCGCAAATAAGCCCGCTTACTGCTTGTGATGTTGAATTTATAGAGGTGGTATAGAATAGATTTTCAAAATTTTCATCCTCCGAAACTTCAATTGTATAGGTATTGGCCTCCGAAATTTCAGTCCAGATAAAGTTTACTTCCTCCACGCTAACTCCCGTTGAGTTATTAGCAGGTGAAACTAAGAGCGGAACTTCGAGACTTGGCTCTGTATAGGTAAACGACCAGGTCTCAGACCAACCGCTTTCTACTGAATTATCGTAAGCGCTTACCCTCCAATAATAGGTAAGGCCGGTAGACAATCCAGTAATTGGATGAACAGTTCCCTCGGTAAGGAACTCGGCAACGCCACTGTCAAAACTTTCGCTTGGGGATACCTGAACCCTATAACCGTTGGCTCCAAATACCTCATCCCAAACTAGATCAACCTCGTCCTCTGTAATGGTTGCATTATCCTGTGGCGAAACTAAGAGGGGAACTTCGAGGCTTGGCTCTGTATAGGTAAACGACCAGGTATCGGACCAAGCACTTTCTACTGCATTATCGAAGGCACTTACCCGCCAATAGTAGGTTAAACCAGCTGACAATCCAGTAATTGGATGAACAGCTCCCTCGGTAAGGAACTCGGCAACGCCGCTGTCAAAACTTTCGCTTGGGGATACCTGAACCCTGTAACCGTTGGCTCCAAATACCTCATTCCAAACTAAATCAACCTCGTCCTCTGTAATGGTTGCATTATCCTGTGGCGATAGCAGGATGGGGGGTGTTAACTCAACTGGAGCTGTAGTAAATGCCCAAATTAACGACCAAGGTGAGTAACCGTTAACATTCTCTCCCCTCACTCGCCAATAGTATGTTTTTGATGGGGTTAAATTCTCAGCTGAGGTAAAGGTTAATGATGTTTCTCCACTTTTCAGAATTGCTGTAAAACCCATATCTTCACTAAGTTGATATTGATACGTATCAATGCTGGCCAAACTTGCCCAGGTTAACGTTACGCTCTCGTATGGTATATCAATGGCATTATTCTCAGGGGAAACAAGTGCCGGTCCTTCTGTTAGCTCAAAGCCTGTGGTAAAGTCCCAAACCGATGACCAATCAGACTCATCAGCATCGTGCCATCCTCGAACCCTCCAGAAATATTTCTGACCATAGCGTAAATCAGTCACTGGTTGTCCTGTATATGAATCTGTATGTGAATATTCCTGGAGAAACGCGGAATTAAAACTATCGGTGGTGTCAAGTTGATAATCTATATTTTCCGACCCTGTTACCTTATTAACCCAAAGCGTAAGAGAGATTGGTCTGTCTACGGAACCACTGGACGGGCTGCTGGGCGAAGCTCCCAGTGGATTAGTAGTAAACGACCTAGTATCTGCCCAATTCGATGTATCTGCAGCATGTAGCCCACGAACCCTCCAATAATAAGTTTTATTGTAAATAAGGCTGGAAACCCTTTGACCACTATAAGAGTCGGAATGACTGTAGGTTTGCAGCTGTTCGGAATTGAATGTAGAAACAGTATCCAATTCATACTCAATTGTGGTTGAGCCGCTTACTTTGTTTATTGATAGAAGTAAGCTTACATCCGTGTTCACCGAGCCATTGGACGGGCTGCTGGGCGTAGCACCCAATGGGTTAGTAGTAAAGGACCAGGTATCGGACCAGGCCGATGTGTCCTCATCGTGTAACCCACGAACCCGCCAGTAGTAGGTTTGACCGTACTGAAGATTGGATACTGTTTGACCGCTGTAGCTGGAAGCGTGGCTATAGGTTTGCTGCTGACCAGAGTCAAAGGTTGGGGCAATGTCAACTTCATACTCAATTGTGGTTGAGCCGTACACTTTGTTTGTTGATAAAAGTAAGCTTACATCCTTGTTCTCCGAACCATTGGACGGGCTGCTGGGGGTAGCACCCAGTGGGTTAGTAGTAAACGACCAAACTTCGGACCAATCAGAAGTATCGGCAACATGCAGTCCGCGAACCCGCCAGTAGTAGGTTTGACCGTACTGAAGATTGGAAATCCTTGGCCCGCTGTAGTTAAAAGGGTGACTATAGGTTTGCAGCTGACCAGAGTCAAAAGTGGGAACAACATCAACCTCATACTCAATTGTGGTTGCACCAGATACTTTGTTTGTTGATAAAACTAGGCTTACATCCGTGTTCTCCGAACCATTGGACGGACTGCTGGGCATAGCACCCAGTGGATTAGTAGTAAACGACCAGGTACCGGACCAAGCGGTTGTTTCGGTTTCATTTTTTGCTCTAACTCTCCAGTAATAGGTTTCACCAAAAAGCAACTCGCCTGTGGGACAATAGTTTACAGTTCGATTAATGATAGTTGAAGAGGTAAAACTCGGATTAAGCCCAAACTCAAAATCGTAGCTCGTTGCACCCTGAACGGTGTTTAAGTATAAGTACACATTCGGGTTTTGGTCTATGGCCTCGTTTAAGGGGGTGGATTGCACTGGAATTTCCATTGAAAAAACCTGAGATGAAATAGATAAAACGAGTAGCACAAGTGTAATTCTCTTCATAATCATAAAGGTTTTAAGTGCTTGGACAATTATGGGGTGTACAGATATCAAAATGCTTGCCAAGTAATTTTGATGATGAATTGCAAAGATACAAAAAAAACATTTGACAATAAGTGCTAAGATTCTACTTTCCACACGTTACAATGCCTAAAGGCTGGGTAATATGCCATAAAGGTTTTTTACACTACCAACAGACCAATATTTAATATAGGTAAAGAATAGAACAAAGCCATTGTTAACAAAGTTCCATAGGAAGGGAATAAAACCAAATTCTTTATGGTTTTTCTAAATTATTTGCCGCACACCAATGATAATATTTATCTTTGGACTCTTATTTATACATTTAAATATGGCAAAGAGGATAGGGAAAAGGATTATTATTATCGTAGCGATTTCACTAGCACTGGTTATTGCTGCAGGGGGTTTTTATAGCTATGAAATATACTCGAAAATGTTCTTATCCAATGTAAGCATAGGCGATAAGGAGTATGCATACATATACATACCAACCGGATCGACCTACGCAAACGTAATTAGCATTGTTGAGGAATCGGGGTATGTTACAAGTATGGAGTCGTTTAAGTGGACTGGTTCTCGCATGGGCTATCCCTACAGCGTAAAATCGGGCAGGTATAAACTGGTCAACAGTATGAATAACAAAGATTTGATCTCAATACTAAGAGCCGGACTACAAACCCCAGTTAAGGTTACCTTTACCGGTTTTAGAACACCACAACAGCTGGCACAGCGTATTGCAAATCAGATTGAAGCGGATTCCGCTGAAATTGCTAATGCGTTTGCAGATAATGACATTCCTTCTCAATACGGTTTTAATCAGCAAACTTTTGTTGCAATGTTTGTTCCCAATACATACGAGTTTTTTTGGAATACCAGTGCAAAAGGCTTTTTTGATAGGATGAAAAAGGAATACGAAAGGTTTTGGACAGATGAAAAAGAGCAGAAAGCCAAAGATATTGGTCTAAGTAGAGTTAATGTATCAACCTTGGCCTCAATTGTTGAAGAGGAAACCATTAAAGTTGATGAACGCCAAAGGGTTGCAGGCGTTTACATAAATCGGTTAAAAAGAGGAATACCCCTTCAGGCCGACCCAACTATTAAGTATGCCATGGGCAATTTTACCATAAGGAGAATACTTACAAAACATCTCTCCATTGATTCGCCTTACAATACATATAAATACAGAGGATTGCCCCCTGGACCTATAAACTCTCCCAGCATATCCTCAATTAATGCGGTGCTAAATTACGAGAGTCATAAATATCTTTACTTCTGCGCAAAGCCAGACTATTCTGGATATCACGCATTTGCAAAAAACTTAAGCGAGCATAACAAGAATGCAAGAGAATATCAACGTTTTTTAAATAAGGAAAGGATCTACAGATAACCTACATTAGGTTGTTAATTTTTTTTCAAGATTCCCATCTGCAGACTCTACAAATCCCATCTTCACTAGGTATTTTATATGAACTGGACTTGTTTTATCGGCTATTAGTCTCTGGTAACCACATTCAATAAATCTTTCATGTAGATTATGGTAGGCAAACTTTCCAATCTTAAAATCTCTCATTTCGGGTATTACATAGTCAAGGATTACCTTCAAGGTTTTATC
>JAQUJY010000036.1:16825-28278 GCA_028680705.1 Bacteroidales bacterium | reverse complement strand
TTTATTGTAAAGTCAAGTGCATCCTGCAACATTTCCTGGGGGGGATTGTTTATAAAACCCTCTTTACTGAGCGTATGGGTTAATGAACGGGAATACTCAATATCTTTCTTTGCAATTTCGTAGGCTTCATCCCATGTAATTTTGCGACGCGCAACCCCATCCTTAATGGCCTGCATGGCAACATCGGCAGCTTCAACCGGAAATACATCGGCTTCATCCATGTTAGGTGTAATATTCTCAGGATCTATCCCTCTTTTCTCTGCATAGTTTGCCAACGAGTGTGCGGCCACAATGGCCATGCTGTCGGTAATTTTCTGTGCCCTTACCATTAGTGCCCCCTTAAGTATTCCTGGGAATCCCAGCGAATTGTTAACCTGATTTGGGAAATCGCCTCTGCCCGTTGCAACAATATATGCTCCTGCCTCTTTTGCTGCGTATGGGTATATCTCGGGTACTGGGTTAGCGCAAACAAATACAATTGATTTATCAGCCATTTTGCTAACCCATTCCTTTTTAACAGTATCTGGTCCTGGGGTTGATAATGATATTAAAACATCCGCATCCTGAATTGCTTCCTCAATTGTTAAAATCTTATCTGGGTTTGTGGTTTGGCAAAGTTCCCATTTCCTGTAAAAACGCTTGTCTTTTTTTATATCATCTCTGCTGATATGGAGAGAACCCTTGCTGTCGAACATCACCATTTTATTTGGATTGCCACCATCGGCAATAATAAGCCTTGCAATGGTTGTGTTTGATGCCCCTGCTCCGTAGAAAACAATCTTTGCATCGCTCATCTTTTTCTCAGCCAGCTTAAGGGCGTTTATAAGTCCAGCTAGGGTTACACAGGCTGTTCCCTGTGCATCGTCGTGCCAAACAGGTATATCGCACTCCTCATGGAGTGTGTCAAGCACCTTAAAGCAGTTGGGTTGCGAAATATCCTCAAGGTTTACAGCGCCAAAGCTATGCTGGCACATTTTAACAAAATCGATAATTTTCTGAGGATCGTTTTTCCCATCGCTTCCCTTACTATCAATACAAAGGGCAACGGCATCAACTCCGCCAAGGTATTTCATTAAAAAGGCTTTGCCTTCCATAACACCTAGCCCGCCAGCAGGGGTGCAATCGCCATCGCCAAGAACTCGGGTTGAGTCGCTTACAATGGCAACCAAATTGCCCCGGTTGGTGAGTTCAAACGACGCATCGTTATTATCGCGAATTAATGTAGAAACTTTCGATACTCCTGGGGTGTACCACACATTAAACCAGTTAAATCCAGGAACGGGTACTTTTGGTACAACCTGAGTTTTTCCGTTGTAATGCTTATGTGTAAGCTCAGAAAGGCGTTTCAAAAAGGTGGTTTTACCTTCGGAAATCTGTTCCTGATTCCAACTGTCGGGGAATATTTCCCCTAGGTTCTCAAGTTTAACGCTAATCTTCTCCATAACGATTTGATTTGATTGGTGTTCAGTAAATGTATGGTGATTGTTTGCTTCACCAAATTACAAAAAATGTGTTACTTGGCAAGCCTAAATAATTATTGGCAATTAAGTTTTACTTTCTTTAAAAAAATCATAGGTTATAGGCCAACTTTTATTAACAGATGAATTCTGCTTTTTGTTTTATGTGCCGAATGTGCATCAATAAAAAATGTTCTTAAACTCTTAAATACGGTTTTGCTTATAAAAACATGCCTATTTGTATATATTTGTCGTTGCTAAAACAAAAACAATCAATATAATATGAAAACATTCTTTCTTACGCTATTCATGTTGGCTTTTGCTAGTATTCAGCCATTATTTTCTTGTACAAGCTATTTGGTAACCAAAGGTGCTTCAGCCGATAGTTCATCTATGATTTCCTATGCTGGTGATTCACACATTCGGTATGGACAACTTTACTTTTATCCAAGAGCCACTTGGCCAGTTGGTTCAATGCAAACCATATACGATAGAAGTTCGAATCGTCCTTTAGGGCAGATTCCTTACCCCAAGGAAACCTATCAGGTAATTGGGTTTATGAATGAGCATCAGGTGTCCATTGGCGAGAGTACCTATGGTGGTAGGGAATTATCCGACAGTACTGGTATTATAGATTGGGGAAGCATTATGTTTCTAGGTCTTCAACGTGGAAAAACTGCCCGCGAGGCTGTTAAGGTAATGGTTGAACTTGTGGAGCAATTTGGGTATCACAGTTCCGGCCAATCATATTCCATTGCTGATCCAAACGAGGTTTGGATTCTTGAACTTATTGGCAAGGGTATGGATATGAAAATCGATCGGAAATCAAAAAAAACTTATAATGCCAATAAGGGTGCTGTTTGGGTGGCTATGCGCGTGCCCGATGGTTATGTTAGTGCCCATGCAAACCATGCCCGTATAACTACCTTTCCAAAAGAGGATGGTGTTAAATCTATAAGCTCTAAAAATATTGATAAGATTTTTGAGCCCAGTATCGAAGTAGTTTACTCATACGATGTGGTTGATTTTGCCAAAAGTAAAGGGTTTTACGAAGGGGATGGAACGGATTTTAGTTTTTCTGACACGTATGCCCCGCTTGACTTTGGTGCTGCACGCTTTTGCGAGCTAAGGGTTTGGGCTATGTTTAACCATGTAAGCAGCGGAATGCAGCAGTATTGGGATTATGCAACAGGCGTAACAAAAGGCCCACGCATGCCCCTTTGGATTAAGCCTAACAGGAAACTGACCCCACGAGATCTAATGGAGTTTAAAGCCGACCATTTGGAGGGTACCGAGCTAGACATGAGCAAGGATTTTGGAGCGGGTCCTCATGGTCTACCGTATCGCTGGCGACCAATGACATGGAAGCACGAAGGGAAAGACTATTTTCACGAACGTACTACTGCAACTCAGCAAACTGCATTCTCATGGATTGCGCAAATGCGCAATTGGTTGCCCAACCCTGTTGGGGGCATATTTTGGTATGGGCTCGACGATGCCAACTTTACAGTTCATGTTCCATTTTATGCCGGCATAACCCATGTTCCATTTACCTTCTCCGAGGGTAATGGTGATATTTTAACCTTTAGCGAAACGTCAGCGTTTTGGATGTTTCAGCGTGTTTCGCATTTTGCATATCTATTTTACGATAGGGCAATTGTAGATATTAGAAAGAAACAGAATGAGTTTCGCGATAGATATGAGGCAATGATTCCGGCCATTGATGCTGCAGCCATGGTGCTTTATGAAAAGAATCCTGATTTGACAGCAAATTATTTAACGGAGTATTCTCATGGTGCTGCAAACCAGTTGGTTGACGATTGGCGCGATTTAGGAAACTTTCTGTTGGTAAAATATCTTGACGGAAATATTAAGCAGGAAGAAAATGGGGAGTTTTTGAGAAACCAATGGGGATTTCCAGAGAGTCCAAAAAACTTGGATTATCCCGATAGCTGGAAGGAGAGCCTGATTAAGGAAACAGGGGACAAGTTCTTACAACCGATTCAATAGCAGGCTCTCTCTATAAAGAATAAAACGAAAAACCCGTTCAACAATTCCAAGTAGTTGAATGGGTTTCTCATTTTTTGTTTCTTTTGTTTTTTATCATTACTGTCCGATAAAAACACAAAGTTGATTTTATTGTTTTCAACCGTATGATAATAAGCTGTTTGTGTTTTGATTGTAATGTTTTCAGAAAGCCTCATATAATTCTGATTATATGGTCTTATCGTATTATGAATAAATTTGTCCCGAGGGACAAACTATCGGTAAAGCTAAAATCCATTCCAGAACCTATTGTGCCGTTAGGTGCAAAATGATTTTGTACCTCGGTACGGTAAAAAAAATGGTTGCTATTTCCCACCAATATATTGTCCCTAACGGGCCATAATTGTTAGAAGCGGGTGTTTTTTTAGACAGTACAAGATTTCTTATCGGACAACTTTTTATAATGGTTTGGTCAAATCAAAATCAACCTGAATTACTAGGTTTCCTTCTTTTCTGAGCGAATAGCTATAAGTTGATAAATCATCGGAGAACTCTACTGACCATTCATTATCACATATTCTTTCAAGCATAGTGCATGTAAACTCGTCGGCAGGAAAAATCTGCTTGAAGGGCGTTCCACCATCAAGAGCATAACCACCATACATGGTTAGGTCTTCGGGAGTACCATCCTCATGCCTATGATCGTGGCGAAAACGTAACTTCTCACCGTTTTCCATAATCACCATCCATGTACGTGAAGTGTTTTCGCCAACTCTGAATGGAATATATACTATAGTATCGTGGCACTCACGAACAGTCATAACCAACTCAAGATCTGCCCAACTGCTTACCCCCTCAGCAACAAAAACCTCTTTACCTAAGAAACTTTTGCCCTCAAGACTTTTGAAATGATTAAAGAACTCCATTTCAGTACTTAGTTTTTCTTCTTTTATCTCTTCTTTTACTTGCCTTTCGGCACAAGAGGTAAACATAATTACGGCAATTGAAATTAGAGAAATAAACTGTTTGGTTTTCATGTTGAATAAAATTTTGATTAATATATAGCACAAAGTTAATGATTTAAAGATTCAGAATTTTGTTGAGCTAAAATAATAATACTGGATTTACTGATGACACAATTAAAATATATCGGAGCGAGACGAAGAGGATGATCCAAATTCGGTGATTACGGCTAGCTCAGAGATTAAAATATTTAATCGTGGAGAATCGGTAGTTGTTGAGAATGCAGCACAGGGTAAAGTAATTAGCGTTTATACTATAACTGGGTCTCTATCAGCCCAAAGAACAGTGACTCACTGCACCGAACAAATAACGGTTCCCAACGGGATTTACATCGTAAGGGTGGGGCAGTACACCAAGAAAATTGTGCTATAAAACCAGTCTACAGCATTTTTTAATTAGGCCGCCAATTTTGGCGAACTTTTTTGTACTGTGCATCAACTACTTACCGGAGGTTGTTGCTTAACCCCATTTCGAAATGTTAGGAATCTGAAAGCCCTAAAACATGCTCATCCAATTCCTTTGCTAACCATACTACCAATGGATGTGGGCATAACATTAAAAATTCACACTGGGCAAGGATCATTTTTTTGTACAGTTACAATTCTCAAATGTTTTTTGCTATCGTATTTACCTTTCGCCCCAGGTTCAGATTTTCAGTTTATAAAAGTTCTAAAGCTTAGTCAACTTGGCTCTAATTCCGGGAACTAGGGCTTTAAAAAAAGATAATGTACACAGAGCAACTTATTATAGACAGAACACAAAGAAGGCTTATCCTATTTTTTTTGTATTTTTAGCTACTCTAAAAAGGATAATCGGAAGATATAAACACCAAAACTTTAGTTATAGCAGGTATGAACCAGCAATTAATAGCTAATGTTTTAATCTGCGAGATATATAAAGTTGCTTGGTGAATGATGCTAATACCAAACGCTTATTATGCATTATTGATGGCTTGATAATTACTAACTTGGGAATATGCTTTTGAAAACACTAAAAACAACTGCTAAGATGCGTAACCTGACTTTAGCCTATACAGCGCTACACATACTGTTGCTGTTACTGTTTCTTTTTCTTGCTCCCGCGCTACCTTCATACGGGCAATCCAATATGGATTCACTGCTTAATAACGTTAAAAATGCTCCGAGGGCAACAATGATTAAATCATTAAGCATTAAGGCCAACGATATTAAGGAAGACAATCCAAAAGCAGCCATTGATTATTCCATACAGGCTATTGAACTTTCTAAAAAAGAAAACTTTGCCGAGGGGCTGATATTCAACTATAGGCTGCTGGGTAATCTGTATTACCATACACATCGGTACGAGGATGCTATCGTAAGCTATGACCAATGCATCGAATATGCTTTGCTCCAGCGCGACTCTGTAACTATCCGCGAGTGCTACTTAAATAAGGGAGCCATGTTCTTTACACAAGGGCTAAATAGTAAAGCTCTGGATAATTATCTACTAGCCTTAAACTATTCTGAGAACCTGGATAAGGAGATGGAGTACAATAATATTGGGACAGTTTTTTTTCGTGAAGGAGAATACGAAGAAGCCTATAAATACTACCATAAATCTCTCAAAATTATGAAGGCAAAAGGGAACCAGTATGGGGTTTCTGTTGCGAATAATAATATTGGAGATGTTTACAGGATGACGGGAAACTATGCCATTGCCTTAGACTACTACATGAATGCCCTTTCCATAAGCAGATCAACAGATGAAGAGGAGGTAATGATTATTTATCTAGCAAACATAGGGGAAATTAAGGCGATTATGAACGATCGCGACAGCGCGCCATTGTTTACTTCCAAAATGCGTTACAGCTGGCAGAGAAATTGGATAATCAGCTGCTAATAACTAGGTGCCTTAATCAGCTTGGTCAAACATACTTTGACTCCAATGATTATGTGAACGCCAAAAGGCATCTGACAAGATCCTATAGCATTGCCGAGGATTTAAAGGTTTTTCATGAGATGAGCTTGACCTCGGGGTTATTGCAATCGGTATATGAGAAAGAAGGAAACTACAAGAAGGCTTATGAATACGCCAATATTTTCAAACTTGCTTCGGACAGCCTACGGAACAATGAGGCAAAAAGGCAGGTTTTACAAATTCTTTTCGACTATAAGGTTAAGCTTCAGGAATCGGAAACCCAAAAATTGATTGAAAAGGAAAAACATAACCGTAGAAGGAGTGCATTTAAGTTCTGGTCCATTATTTTGTTGCTAATCATTTTACTGCTGATTGGAGTTCTATTCCTGATTAGGGTAAAGCAGCGTATGAAGTTTAATCGTGTGGAGAAGGAGAAAGCCGAGCTGCAAAGAATAAATCTGGAAAAAGAGTTGGAGTTTAAAAACAGAGAGATTGTAGAAAAAGTGCTAAACATAGTGGAGAAAAACGAGTTAATTGAATCTACCATTAGCCGCCTGACTGAGTTTATGCAACTTCTTCCCCAAAACAAGAGGAATGAGGTTCAACTAATTATCGATAGCCTAAAGAGCCAGGAAATGAGAAATCAGTGGGAAGAGTTCCATTATTATTTCACACAGATATACTCAAAGTTTTTTGAGAAACTCGAGAAAGATCATCCTTCCCTAACCACCAATGAAAAACGGCTGTGCGCATTTCTTAAACTAAACATGTCAACCAAGGATATTGCAACACTTACCTATCAGAACTATAAAAGTGTAGAGGTAGCCAGAACACGGTTAAGGAAGAGATTTAACCTAACCAATAGCAGTATGAGCTTTCAGGAGTTCTTTAGTCACTACAATTAGTGTTACATACACTTAAGTCCCTTTCAGGACCGTAATAAATGAAAAGAGGTTGACTCATGGCTTACACCTGGAGCAACCTCTTTTAAACTTATTCTGGCTAAATTCCTGTTCTACTATGCGTTTATTTGATTACTATCCTTTTTGAGGAGAAACTTTTACTATTTTTTATCAAAACAGTATATACACCTTTTGGGAAACGGCTAAGATCAATGATAGAATCCCCATCGACCCTACGATGAAGGATTGCTTGGCCTACTGTATTAAAAATGCTTAGTTGATAGATACCATCTGTTTTTAAGGTAAAAATACCGTTTGATGGATTGGGATAAATGCTCAGATTTGCTTCTACCTCTTCAGCAATATTTGTGGGAACCATATCTATAGAGATTTCCACCGGCTGGTTTAAAATCTCAAACGAACCCTCAGAACTATTGTAGCCATCTTTTGAAACTGTATAGGTGTACTCTCCATTTTCAAGTTCTAACGAGGCCTGACCGGTGGCATTGGTGTATAGGGTTTGTTCATTTGTAACAATTTTTGCATCAACCAAAGGTTCACCATTTTTTTGTACCGTAAATAAGGTGGTATACAACCCTACCGTATTTGAGTAGGTTGACTGAAGTACGTGCTTTGTTGCCACATTCTGAATAAAAACAACTACGGCTAAATCAGAGTATTCTTCCACATTGGTGCCATTCATGTTTATGGTAAAATCAAAGTTTTCTACCTCATCAGCCGTTAAGTTAAGGCTTGTGCCATTTGCATTGGGATAAAGTTTCATGTTAACATGCTGAAACTCTGTTTCTCCATTATTGCCCGTATTCCCCGTAGTCTCTTTTTCTATTACAGATACATGCATAACGCATCCTTCTACAGAGATATAAGGAGTCACATTGATCTCAATAAATATTTCTTTCGCTACTTCATCAATCTCGTGATTTGCATCGATATGTACAAATGCAGGCTCTTCTGCCTGGTTGTTCAGAGCACCCTGTAGCTGACTTGTTGCAGTTAGTGCTATAGTACTTCCGTCTAGGAATGCTTTAGGTACACCTGTAACATTATAGTAGCTGGATCGCACGCCATTTTCGGGAATGTAGTATGGATCCGGGTAAGGTGATCGCGCTTGATACCGAATGACGGTACTTTTGTGGAGGTTACTCAGAATAAAGTCTTCCGTAAATACAGTGCTGTTAATGTTTGCGCAAGGAGGGCAATAGGAATTTGTAAAATGCTCAAAAAGAGGAATCCTTTGGGCTGAGTTACTGGCAACTAATACTTTCTTTTCTAGTTGATTATTACTAAGGTTATCATCAGCCTCTCCATTAACTGTAGTAATAGTAATTGTGATAATGTGCTCCCCAACAGAAGCCGGCCACAACTCAGGAAAGGTGTAAATATGGGCCTTTAAAGGAGTAATTTCAATATTGGTTGCACTTCCCGCAACTGGTGTTCCGTTATCTACTGAATACTCTATCTCAAACTCGGTAATGCTTACATCTCCTGTGTTCCTTAGTTTTACAGTTATAGGAATATCTGTAGCAACAAAAATGTCATCCATATCAATGGAAGTAACGGACATATCTGTTACCGAGTTTTTGCTTGGTTGAGTTTCTTTTGCAGATACCTCTGCTGTAAATTTCTGCGTTATGCAATTGGTGTTTCTAGTAATCGTGTGCGCACCTGCTATATTTAAGGTTGCTAACAGTAGAAACATTAGCGTGAATATATTTTTCATGTTAAATTTTGTTGAGGTTTATAGCTACAAACTATTCTATTAAAAAACCATTATGTGGATATTAAACGCTTACAAAAAGTGCTTGCAAACTATTTTTAGGTAAACGTATGTGGCAAAGGTTTTTAAAGGTTCTATCTATCCAATTAACAAAAAAGGAGTGTAATGTTATAAAAAAAGAGGCTTTCGCTGCGAGCAGCTACTTACCTCTTTTTGGATTAACTTGTTTGCTTTACTTTATAACTATGCGCTTTGCTGCAAATTTCTTGTCAGATTTAGCGGTTACAACGTAAACGCCCGAAGCGATGTTTTCTAGATCAATCACTGCGTTGTTCGTTATTGTTTTGCTGTAAACAAGCGCACCTGTGATATTCACTATTTGAACTTCATACTTACCATCAAGTTTGATACTAAAAGTCCCGTTTGATGGATTCGGGTAAATCGACATCTGTGCCTGAAGTACTTCATCCGCTATGCTGTTACCAGTAGGATAGAAAGTAATTGTAGCCATTTCGCTTGCACCCGAGTCGTAAATTGCTTCAACTCCTGCAATATTTTCACCTTCAAGTAATTCATTTTCTGCAAAGTTAAACGTATTATTATCGGTGGATCCCATGCTTTCTCCATTCAGGTAAACTTTGTAGTTAACGAATGACTTGCCTTTAGTTAGCTCTTCGCCCAAAATCTCAACATCATCAATCATAAGAATATAACCACCATCAGATACATTATTTATGGCCACATACTTAACATCCGAGGTTAAGCTATAAGAATATTGGGTCCATTTTACAGCCAGTAGATCTATGGGCTCTTCTGTTAACCAGGTAAAGTCTTCAGGTTGAAAACCAGTTTTTGAATAACCAACCCTGATCTTATTGGGTGCAGGATCAACGCTGAATGACTTAGCCCAGAATTGGAATAGAAAATCACCTTCAAAGTTCAGTTTTGGTGAAATAAAATAATCGTCATTCTGACCGTAATCTACACCAAAACTTGCCAAGTACTTGTCTCCGTTATAGGGAGCAATAGTTGGGTTCAAACTAAGGTCGACTGGAGGCGTTGTTGCTGAAGGATTAAATGCCATGAACGAATGTGGTGCATTCTCGTTTAGGTACTCAAAATTATTAATTCCCACTGTTGGGCGCATATCCAAATCAAAATATATCCAATCAACAACACCCTTTGGTGCAATAGCAAAATCAGTACATCCTTCAAAACCCTCAATGATGTTAGCGGTGTAGTTCCATTTAAAAACAGCGCTTAAATCGTCGTTCATTGTTACCTGAAGGTTGGTAGGCATGATAAGCTTCTCTATAAGCTCATAGTTCAGGGTATAATCAGATTCTGTGGTTAGATCTACATCCGTATCCATGTAGTCTTCAAATCGCTCATGCTTAATCAATATATTGTAAACCCCTTTAAACACCTCGTTAAAAACAAGTATTCCGTCATTGGTTTCCAGCGTTTTGCTGTAAGTATAATCCCCATCAGTACTTGTTAAGGTTACAACTGCACCATTGCTCTCATTAGCATTTGTATTGGTTGTAAGATTAAAGGTTACCTCTGTAGATAACTCGTGTTCTACAGGATTTGAGAATGCTACTTCTGACTCCAACTCACCAGAATAAATAGCATAAATAGCGTATTTGTACCAGCCTGGTTCAAGACCCACAAGTCCATTATCAGTGATGGTGTATTGGGTTCCGGGTATGTTCTCTTCTATCAAAGTCCAATCCTCTGTGTTTTCCTCATGCCCATCTTTCAAGCGATAAACGCTATAAGTATTTAATGCTTTGGAATTTTTTGAAACCAGATTTTGTAACTTTTCACCGGTTCTAAGATTATAGCCTTCGGCCCTTATCATTAGGTTACCCGGAATTTCTCCAAGGCCTAACTCTTCCATCAGTAAAAAGTCGTTTGCTAAGTAATTTTCCGCAACCCAGTTAACACCATTTACGTATGGCCATGGATCTGCACCTGCATCGATTCCAATTTCCAAGCGGCCCTTATAGCTGAGCGCAATGTAAAATCCGTTTTCAACTGTTATGGTATCGGGGAAAATAAAAGCATTCCACTGATCATCTATGTTTGGCACACTACCGCGCTCGTAAAGTATTGTGCTCGTGGGGTTACCGCTTTCATCGAGTGCAAACACAAATAGGTTCACAAGGTCGTGAGATTCATCTATAAAGGTGAGGTACCAGCTCATTTGGTAAAGTTTGGCAGGCCCCCTGAACACTTGACCAAACACGGCCAATTCTTCCATGTAATTATGCCCGAACTGGGATACTATATCTCCTCCATCTCTTCTGTAGATGGTCCTGTCGTATGGAGAAAGCCATGTTATTTTTGCATCAGAGTCAACCTTAACTGCTTGTACTTTAGAGGGGGAATCTAAAATATCGGTTAGGTGCACGGTAGGTAAACTAATCGTTGCTTCATTTACGTTAAGGTCAAACCTTTCTGTAG
>JAQUJY010000036.1:0-16725 GCA_028680705.1 Bacteroidales bacterium | reverse complement strand
GTAGAACCTTCCACCTCAACAGTAATTGTCTGGGAAACATAACCAAAAGCGGAAACATTTACGGTATGAGTCTCATTCAGAAGCGACAAGAACATGTATTCTCCATTTTCGTCCGCATATGCTTCAAGATCGGTACCACTTATGGTTACCATAGCCCCTTCAACAAAGGCTGGATCGGTATTGGTTATTACTCCGCTCAGACTGCCTCCCTCAGCATCGCTTACACCCAGGCTAACATCAGCAATGTTCCCCAGTGTCATACCTGCCTGAGACATATTAGATTCAAGGGTATCAAGCAAAATATCAAAATCAAAAGGAGTTTCATAACTTGCGTAAAGCCTCGATTTAACAACCCCTTCGGGCAGCGTTGATGCTTTAAAGTTGAAATGGTTCATAAATGAGTTTTCGCTCAGAGCGCGCTCTACCATTATGCAGATGTTTGCCCCATTGTAGATAAAAGGCTCAATAAGATTAAAAACCAATTCCTCATCATTACCGCTAGTTAGGGTAGGTGTTCCATCGTAAACCAGAATAAACTTATTGAATGGAATCCAGAAACCATCCTCGTCGGCTATTGAAGTTACGCTTGTGTTAGCCATCCATATTCTGATAGGTTCCGTATCTACAATTGGATCATAATTTGTGGTTTGGGTTTTGTAGAAGTACTTTATTTCTTCTATGGCGCAGGGCTCGTGATCAATTTCGGCTTCAGTATAGATGCTTTGCGAAAGTGATGTATTCCAAAAAAAGTCTATCGGAAAATTATACGATCCCCATGGCGATGAGCTGTTACCAAGATTAATCCAGGACTCAACACCTCGATGTTTGGAGGGTATTTGAACCTCTGGGTTACGTTGAATACTAAAGCCCTCGTTTACCTGCTCTTTATCAGACAGTTTTGAACTGTTGATACTGATATAGGTAATATCTTTTTGGGCAACTGCTTGAGACCAAAGCACAAGAAACATGGCCAGCAGTGCTACAGTTTTATTTACTAATTTCATAGTTTATTATTTAGATTGATAAATAACTAGTTTTCTTACTTAAGTATAGGCATTAGTCAGGCTACTGTTTCAGTATTTTATGCGTGGTTACCTCACCATTATGAATAATCTGAATAACATACAAGCCGTTCTCACGATCACTTATATCAACAGATAAGCGATCTCCACTCATAAGTTGTCCGTAGGTTTGGCGCCCGCTCGTATCGAAAACTTTTACCTCTGCGCCCTGTAAATTTTCTCCTACTATTTGGAAAATACCATGGTTTGGATTTGGGTAGATTATTAAAGCACCCTTATCCATTCCGCTAACTGAAACGGGAGTTGTTGTAAATTCAACAATTGTTGGCGTACCCCATTCTCCTTGACCATTCTTGCACGTTGCAATAGCTACATATTTAGTGTTTTCATCCAGATCTGGCCAAATCCAATCATCTGTTTTATAAAGAGGTTCAGTCTCAGTCTGGAAGTACTCAAGAGCAGCTTCCTCGCCAATTTCATCAAAATAGCTCTTTGTAATTAATCCATCGTGGAATTGAGCAGTTGCAGCATTGGGCGTAACTACCATTCTTACCGAGTTTAATGTTATATCAAACAATTCAATGGTGGCTTTGGCTTCGCCTGCTCCTCCTAGTGGCAACGTAGGGCAAGCAGTTGAATCGTATGGAAATTCGGTTAAATCTTCATCCAGACATAAGGTGTACATAAAGTACTCTGTGTCAGGGTCTAGCTGTTTGTATTCGTGTGTATAGTCTTCTTCCTTGTTAATGCCAAACATCTTAAGAGCATTTGAGGCTGATCCCATCATCGATATCGAAAGCTGCATACTTTCGGTGGTTGCAATCATAAAATAGTATGAAGCACATGTACTATTGCGAGTAAAAGTAGCATCTAAAGAGAAAGGAGTAACATTATCTATCTCCACATTAACTGCAGGTGTCTCAAGTTTCCAATTGCCAAGCAATTTCATAACACGGAAACGATATATATGATCTTGGTCTGAAGAGTAACCACCAACTACAATATCACCGTTATACAGTATCTGAACACTTGTGGAGTAGTCATCTCCTCCGTCTGGGTCAATAATCTTATATCCAGTTTCTGCAAACGTTAGATCCATATCTCCATTAGCCTCTAGCCTACAAACGTATGTATCATAGGTGTTTGACAAATCGGTTACCACATTTCCGGTAAAAACAATTTTACCATCGTCCTGAATTGTAAGGTCCTCAATGTATGTAGCCTCTGTTACCAAACGGTGCGTCGCAATCCCATCAATGCCAAACGTGTTGTCGGGGCTTCCATCGGTATTAAGTCTAATAACTATGGCTTCGTACTCAGGAACCCCTGTAATGAAATCAATTTCTTTATGGCATCCCAGAACGATTTTACCGTCGTCAGGTTGAATAGCTACCGTTGTACAAAAATCGGCTAGGCCAAAATCAATCCTAAAAAGGCCTTCGTCAGCAAAATCCGAATCTAAGGTTCCGTCAGACAAAAACCTGTAGGCTATAATATCAGAATAGGATGTGGCACCTGAACAAAACCCAGTGGCCACAATTTTTCCGTCGTCCTGAATTGCCAAATCAAATATAAAGGAATCACTAGGAAACGAATTATCCCCATTATATATTTCTGTTATAACATAGCCACTCTCGCCAAAGGATTCGTCTATAGTTCCATCTGAATTTAGCCTGGCTATCGCTGCTTTCATGTCAAAATAGCCTCCAACCATCATTTTTCCATCCTCCTGTAAAACCAGGCTTTCAATAAATCCTATGTCACTCAGGTGAGCAACACCATCTGTACCGAATGAAGGGTCAAGATCTCCGTCATCATAATACCTGACAACTACGCCAGAATAGGTGACATCTCCATCATATGTAGCACCTGCCAGAACAATTTTTCCATCGGGCTGTAGCGCAACTGATACTCCTTGGTCGGACTCGGAAATTGCTGTAGTAACAATTCCATTTTCGCCAAAGGTATTGTCCAAGCTACCATTGGGCATATAGCGAACCAGGGTTAACTTGTAGGTTCCTATGCTTGCCCTGCCTGCTAGGATTATTTTCCCGTCGGGCTGAACTGCCATGTCGTAAGCTGTTGCAGTTCCTGTACCAACGTAGGTAAAAACGATTCCATCGTTTCCGAAATTCACATCAAATTCGCCAGCATTTTGGGCTTGCAGACCAAAAAATGTAAGCGAAATAGCCATGAGCGTAAAGAATCTTTTCATGTGTAGTTTAATTTTTAGTTAATTTATATAATGTCTGTTTTAATATTCAGCTAAGATACGCCATGCAAACAGGCAAAATCTAGTTTTATGCCACAACATGAACATACACTTGGCTATATCTAACACAACATCACCAATACATTTCATGTTTGTGTGCTGTCTGTCTAATTGTTAGGCTAAATAAATCCACTCATGTGCAAAAATGGGAAATAACTATCTGCCATGCCAACTAATAGGAAACTGTACGCATAAACGTGCAATTACCCCCGTTGGTAACCTGGAATATTTCGTTTTTGAGTAAGTTTACCAAAAACTTGGGCATGGTAAATATAAACTTTATGATCAATGTTCAATTACTTTCTAAAGTTTGTTGACAAGAGTGAGATTAGTAAAGTAGTGCAACCCTATGATAGGCAGCGGTATGGGTGGGGTTAAAATCCATGTCATTATTAAGTCCAGCGAGAATGTGCCTTGTGGCTCAATGCATTTTTATATTAAATATTCAATAATGATATCCCCCCTAGAGGTGGAGTTATTTGAACTGAATTATCCCTCTGAGTTTTTACCTGAATTATTACAATCTTAATGTTTACCCATACAAAGCGTTATAGAACCAAACATTTTAAGTATGAAAAAAACCAAAGAAAGAGCGGAGGTTTATAAGTTTAGGCAACTTCAGTTATGGGCTCCTTGGGGTTTAAAGAATCGTGCTTGGAGTAAAACTGCTTATAGACTGTGGCCATCATGGATATTTAGAAGCGGAAAGACCGTGTATTCAGGGTTAAAACAAGGTGCAATTTCTTCTGTCGAGTTGTTTACTGTAGTTTTCCCTAGCGCTACTAGAAAGTCAAGTTTTTTCCCTTTCACTATATATTCTAATCTTTAAGTCTTATCTTTGCACAGTTATTAAACTTTTAGGGGTGCCTTAATATAACGGGCTGAGATCACACCCTTTGAACCTGATCCGGGTAATGCCGGCGATAGGAAAAGAGATTTTAGATTCAGCCTTTTCGTATTAATCCCCTTTTACTGGTTGTTAAACACTTAGTGTTTCAATGGAAAGTGCACGCCATTGTTACAGGGTAAATTGTTTAGCCAGAGAGTTGCTAATCATTAAAAGGTTTAAAAGATGAAAAAATTAGTATTACTATTTTGTACGATATTGGCAACAGCCTCGCTCATTGCTAATCCCGTTGAGGGTGAGGCAAATTTCAGAATTACAGGTCGTGTGCTTGATGAGAACAATAATCCATTACCATGGGCGGTTGTTGCTGTTGAGAATACCCTTTTGGGAACAACAGCGCAAGTTGACGGCACTTACCAGCTGAATCTTCGTAGGGGCGGCAGTTATATTCTTTCAGCATCGTTTATGGGCTATGGCAAAATCACAAAACAGATAACCGTAGATGAGAACACACAGGTTGATTTTACCCTAATCCCTGAATCAATAATGGGTGAAGAGGTAATTGTTAGCTCAACGCGTGCCAGTAGCCAAATGCCAATTGCGTATACAACAATTAATGCCGAGGAACTAGATAAACAAAAATCGGGTTTCGATATACCCTACCTACTTCAGATGGTGCCCTCGGTGGTTGCTGTTTCTGAAGGTGGAACGGGTGTGGGCAACTCCTCTTTCCGCATTCGCGGAACCGATGCTAGCCGAATCAACGTAACGGTTAACGGTGTTCCGCTCAACGACCCAGAATCGCAAGCTGTTTTCTGGGTGAATATGCCCGATTTTGCTAGTTCTGTTGATAATATTCAGGTACAACGAGGCGTAGGAACATCAACACAAGGGGCAGGTGCCTTTGGCGCAACGGTAAATTTCCAAACATCTACACTCACACCTGAGCCATTTGCCAATGCCGAGGTTCTGGCTGGCTCGTTTAATACCCTAAAAACATCATTTAAAGCAGGAACAGGATTGATTAACAATTCTTTCAGCTTCGAGTCCCGCTACTCAAAGGTTAAATCTGATGGGTATATTGATAGGGGCTGGTCCGACCACGAGTCCATATTCCTTACTGGTGCTTGGCACACAGAAAAGAGTTTGCTGCGGTTTAACCTAATCCATGGGGTACAGCATACTGGCATAACCTGGGAGGGTACACCTAGCGATATGCTTGAGGAAAATCGGCAATATAATCCTGCCGGATATATGGGTAAGAATGAGGATGGTGTAAGGCAATTCTATCCCAACGAATCGGATAATTACACACAGAATCACTATCATCTAATTTATAGTCATCAGCTAAGCCAATCATTGTCACTCAATTTAGCGGGATTTCTGATTACAGGTGAGGGGTATTATGAGCAGTATAAGCGGGGACGAAAACTTAAAGAGTATGGAATAGACCCATTTACTATAGATGGGGAAACCATAAAGAAAGTGGATATGATTAGAGAAAAATGCCTTGATAACGATTTTTATGGGGCAACATTCTCTCTTAATTACAAAAAGAGCGCATTAGTAACAACGCTTGGTGGCGGATGGAATCAGTACAATAATAATCACTTTGGGAATGTTTTGTGGACAAGCACAAATGTCGGTATTCCAAACCATTACGAGTGGTACCGTAATACTGGCGATAAGCAAGATTTTAATATCTTTCTAAAATCAACCTACCAAATAATTGAGAATCTTTCCCTTTTTGGCGATGTTCAATATCGCGGAATTTCCTATAACCTGCGAGGTTTTGATGACGATTTACAATCGATTGAGCAAGCGCATAGGTGGGATTTTTTCAACCCCAAGGCTGGTGTGTTCTTTACATTTGCTCAGGGTCACGAGGCTTTTTTCTCTGTTGCAACTGCACAGCGCGAGCCAAGTCGTGCCGACCTGAAGGATGGACTTAAGTTTGAAGAAAACAACACTCCAAAGCGTGAGCAATTAATTGATTATGAGTTGGGCTATAACCTAAAGTCTCAAAGTTTTTCATTGGGAGCAAACCTCTTCTACATGGATTATAAAGACCAGCTAGTACTAACAGGAGAACTTAGCGAAAGTGGATATCCCCTAATGACCAATGTTGATAAAAGTTATAGAATGGGCATCGAAATTATGACGGGTTTAATTTTTACAAATTGGCTAAGGTGGGATGCCAATGTTACAATAAGTGAGAATAAAATAGTGAATTTTGTTGAGTACGTTGAACTTTATGATGCAGATTGGAGTTATGTTGGACAGAATGCTTATGAGTTAGGCAACACCGATATCTCATTTTCGCCACCCATAGTAGCGTCGAGCCAAATTAGGGTTGAACCCATTAAGAATTTAGGCTTAACATTAGTATCAAAATATGTTGGTACACAGTATATTGACAATACAAGCAATAAAACGCGTATGCTTGATGCATACTTTGTTAATAATCTTAAAGTTGATTATAAACCTAAGATTAAAGGAACAAAAGCCATAAGCCTTCAACTATTTGTAAATAACATATTTGATGCAGATTATATAGCCAATGGCTGGGTTTGGAGAGCTGAGTTTAACGATGGGAGCCCCGAGGCACGGGAGGATGGGTTTTTCCCTCAGGCAGGGATAAACTTTATGGGGCGATTGGCTGTTGAATTTTAATTTATTAAAATCACTAGCTAAGAGGTCTTAGAATATTTGGATAGAACATATAAAAAACTTTGTTGATATACATTTAATTGATTGTTCGTGACTGACTGGATACAAGCCCATTACATAGAGATTATAGGTGCAGTTACTGGATTGATTTTCTTATATCTGGAGATTAAACAGAATATCTGGTTGTGGCCTGTGGGGATAATTACTTCGGTACTATACATCTATATCTTTTTTGCAACAAAGTTTTATGCCGATATGAGTTTACAGTTCTACTACCTTGCAGTTAGTGTATATGGTTGGTGGCATTGGTTGTACGGAGCGAGAAATGGGGAGTCTGAAGAACTTCCCATTATTCGGCTAAAATCTGGGTTGGCAATGGTTCTTCTTGCCGTAACAGTTGCTATCTTTGTGTTGCTAGTTTATGTATTGACTAATTTTACTGATTCGCCAGTTCCCTATGGCGATGCCTTTACAACGGCTCTTAGTATTACAGCCACATGGATGTTAACTCGAAAGATTTTAGATATGTGGTGGCTGTGGATGTTAGCTAATGCAGTATCGCTGGGGCTATACATTTACAAAGGACTTTACCCAACCTCAGTGCTGTTTTTCTTTTACTTTGCCATGAGCATTGTGGGCTATTTGCAGTGGAAAAAACATTATACCTCAACCTCAACCTCAACCTCAACCTCAACCTCAACCTTAACCTCAACCTCAATCTAAATGCACACAGTAGTTCTTGCCAAAGGTCGTTTTCCAACACATCCAATTCCACTGGCGATGTTAAAAAGTGCTTCACGCATTATTTGTTGCGATGGCTCTTCATCGAGTCTCCTTGCTTATGGGTTAGAGCCAACGGTCATTGTAGGCGATTTAGACTCGGTTACCGATGAACTTAAAGTTAGGTTTTCCGATAGGTTATACTTTAATCCTGACCAGGATACAAACGATTTAACAAAGGCAATTCATTGGTGTAAGGAGAGGGGTTTTAACAGGATATCGATATTAGCTGGAACGGGTATGCGTGATGACCATACAATAGGCAATGTGGGGCTACTTACAAGTTACCAGCAAATGGGCATGGATGTTCAAATGGTAACCGATTATGGCGTTTTTGTGCCATTGCTCAAATCGGCCAAGCTAACCAGCTATGAAGGGCAACAGATATCAATATTTTCGTTTAACAACAATACCTTTGTAACTACCACCAATCTTAAGTATCCTCTTGTAAATGCTAAGTTACATGAACCCTGGATGGGAACTCTAAATCAATCTCTTGGAGATTGGTTTGAGCTAAAGTTTGAGCCAGGTCCCTTGATTGTTTTTCGGACGCACAAATAAGGGTGGGTAAAACGTTGGTTAAATTATTTGTGGGTTTTGGGAGTGCAGTTTTAGGTAGATTTGTTGGCAAACCCAAGCATCCGTAGCTGCATATTGCTGTTGCGCCTCAGAGAGATTGGGCAAATCCCAATTTGATAGTTGCTGCGATTTTGACACCCTAAGGTTGAGCACAATCCCAGACATTTTGCGAACGCTAACGCTTGTTATACCAAGTTCAGGTACTATGGTTTGCAAATCGATAAAACCACCAGGTGTAAAGCGTTTTATTTTTTTGAGCAATTTTATATCATCGTGAATTGCAGCACCAACCTTTAGTATATTAGGGTTTTTTAAAAAGTCGATAAGAATTTTGGGTAAACCAACCTCTTTTACCTTTATCAATAAAGCAACATCGGAGGTGGCCAATTGCAATAAAGCAATTCCATTAACCTCCCCTTTTTTAAAGGCCGGTTTAGTTTCAGTATCAAAACCAACAACAGATTCGCTTTGTAGTTTTGGCAACCATTTTTTTAGAGTTTCCTCGTCTCTAACCACCACAATATTACCATGGTAAACTGCTTTTGTTAATTGGGCTAATTCTTCTTTGCTAATTGTTTCGGGATAAATCATAGTTCGTTGTTGTCCATTTGTCTTTGTCGCTGGGTGATAATCCAATTCTCGGTATCAGTTTTAGTGTCCTCCTCAGGAGTAACTACCCCTTTTTGGTTATCAAAATCAGCATTGCTATAAATAAGTAGGTGAAAAGCACGAATTGAGTTGGCTAGCCTAATACCCCAATAATCTTTAAAGTTTTGGTGACACTCCCAAAGCGCATCGTTCATCTCCTCAACCCTACCGTTTTGGTAAAGCATTGTAAAATCTTTTAAATCCTGATAAGTATCAGTAAGGTACTCGGCAATACTTGCAGAAAACATTTCATCAGTTTCTGATATGCGAGGGTCAAACACCTCGGAAAAGGCATCGAACTCACCCAGGAAAAACTTTAGCCTTTCTCTTAGCGCAAGATATACTTCCTCGGTTACATGCTTTTGATTTCCCTCTTCGTAAATGGGTTCGGTTTGGGGAATAAGCGTGGCCTTATAGTAAAGCAAGGGTAGTAAACTGTGGGATATTTTAATAAACTGGCTTCGCTTGAAGCTGGTTGCACCCTCAATAAATGAGCAATACTCCTTGGCCACTGTGGCAAACTCTATAACTGCTTTACTAAAAACTATCTCCTTTGTGCTACTCATCTGGTTTTGTAAATTAACATTCAATGCTGTTTAGTTAATGGTGTCGGCTTCGACTATCCTTCGACTTCGCTCAGGGCAGGCAGCTCAGCCTGACCATACTCGAAGGTGGCGGCTAAAATTGAATAAAAGGTTACATCTTGTTTACTAAATTGCATTAAAATAATATTATACACTAGTTTATAACATGCTAAGCCTCTGCATCAAAAAAGAGTTTATAGTAACCAAGCCCTTTTTCGTGGTCGAAACCTTTTTCAACCCTGTCTCTGCCGCCATGTATGTATAGGTGAAAATTCTTGTCGAGTTTTATAACGCTTTTGAAAACTTTTTTCGCCTGTTTGGCGGCATCAACAGATATTGTGAACGAGTCCTTTAGGTTGCATCCCATCTCTGTTTGGTAGGCATCCTTATACTCCCTGTACTGCTCAACTATTTCGGGTTTACTAATTATATTCTCCTCAAAATCATCTTGGCTATAGGTATCGCTTTTGGCAAAATAATCGCGGGTTTTATTAAGTATGGCTACCTGCTCTGTTTTATCAACTGTTGTATCGTTCACCAAAATGTCTTTAACAAAATCTCTGCAAAGATTTATATGGCCACTGGTTTGGTAGAAATCATCTTCGCGAGGTTTAACGCCAAGGAAAGTATCTTTCCAATACCGTGCTTCATCGTTTTTGTTTGTATTATCAATTGCAACCACCTTGTAACCAAAGTCTTGCTCAGTATTAAAAACAAGGCAACCCTTATCCAACTTGCGAATATTAATCCCTTTGTGCTGTTCAAGCCCAAAAGTATCGGATTGCTGGTACACTTTAAGAAAAGTGTCCTTATTTTCCGATTTAAAAATTCCCAGCGCATCTACCAATTCGCCATCAACAATACAATCGGTTAGCAAAACAACGTATAGTTCACCCTCCTTTATATTTGGATGATTACTGCTATTGAAGAGATGCTTGGCAATATTTTGCGATTGTTCCAGCAAAACATCAGTGTTACCGAATATACGCTGTGCGTAGTTATGCACCTCGTTCATCTCCAAATCAGTTTCGTGTGCAAAACTGAAGAACTCTGGTTGTTTAAATGGGGTTAGGAAGTAGGTTTTGAGCAAATTTAGCACATCCTCATCGGGAATTTGTATTAACGATTGTGCCAAAACTACGCTACCCCCAGCGGCCTTACTGCCCGCTTTGTGTATTGCAAGGGATTGAATGCTAGCCTGTGAAAAATCGAACATGGATTTTATAATTTAACTGCAAAGTTAACAGTATTATTTGGTTGATGAAACCGTAAAAAGGTGCTAATCTAAATGAAGGGTTAAATTCATGAGAAAATGGCGGGTTGCAGTATTAAATTAGCCTGAGCCAAAAGGCTAAACGTGCTTTAAGCATCAACAAAAATTTAATATGATTGGGAACACGAATGCGCTTATTTAGAATTTGGCTGGCCTTTACTCTTTTAATTCTATATAATAATTCCTTAAAGTAGAGATATGCAACATAAACACCTAATTGCGATGAACGGGGTAGTTCTAGAATTCCATTGTGTGCCAGCTGTAAATCGTGGGTAATATCTTTTTCTATTTTTGATTTTTGCTCATCTGTAAAGTTGCTAAAGTCGATGTCTGGGAAATATACCCTACCTCGCTCAAGGTAATCATCCTTAATATCTCTTAAGAAATTTACTTTTTGAAATGCTTCGCCAAGTTTTTGTGCTGGTTTTTTGAGCCTATTATATTTTTCGTCATCCCCATTGGTAAAAACCTTTAAGCACATTAAGCCTACCGCTTCGGCACTTCCGTATATATACTTTGAGTATTCCTGACTGCTAAACACTTTTTTACTCAAATCCATCTCCATGCTATCTAAAAACGAATTGATTAATTCGTGCGGTATTTCATAATTGCTTACAACAATTTGAAAACTGTTTACAATGGGGTTTATGCTTACCCCTGAACTTATTGCTTTAAACACCTCAGTGCGAAGGTCAGCAATCATCTTTGCCTTTGGATATTGATGAAATGTATCCACTATTTCATCGGCAATACGCATAAAACCATAAATACCATAAATGGCATGCTGAATTGACGGATTAAGAAGTGATACTGACTTTGAGAAGGAGGTTGAATAACTTTGAGTAAAAAGTTTGCTGCAACCCAATGATGTTTTGTTATACAGTTCCATATCGCTTTACAATTTGTTCTGTTACAAGGCGCGAACTAATAACCGCCATGGGCAAACCAGTTCCGGGAATGGTGCTTGCGCCAACATAGAAAACATCCTTATATTTTTCGTCGGTATTGGCTGGTCTAAAATAGCCTATTTGGTTTAAATCGTGGGCTAAGCCTAGTCCGCTTCCTCGGTACAAATTGAACATGCTCTCCCAGTGTAATGGGTTTAGAACTGTTTTTGATACTAGGTGCTCATTAATATTGAAGCCAGTACGTTCCGACAGGTCATCAATAATATTTTGGGCAAGAACCTCGCTATCGTCCCAGTTGGGTTTATGGCGCAAATCGGGTACCGGGCAAAGGATGAAAATTGTTTCGCCACCCTCAGGTGCAAATTCTGGGTTCGCTTTTGTGGGAACATTTACATAGTAGTAGGGCTTATCTAAACTAATCTTATTCTTAAATATTTTAGAGCTGTACTCCTCAAAGTTTTGTCCCAGAAAATAGTTGTGCACCTCTAATCCATTAACCTTACTGTCTAATCCTAAATACATTGTGAAGGGGGCCAAGGTCCATTTTTTCTTATCCAATTTTTGGGGCGAATATGCTTTTCTACCAAATATCTCTCCCCTAAATGATGCAGCATCGGCATTAACCACATAAGCATCGGCCTTCCATTGTTTACCATTAGTATCAACAAAAGCCTCAATGCCTTTCTTATTCTGCAGATAGCTCTTAATCTCTGTATTGTAGTAAATTTTCACGCCACGCTTCTCTAACTCTGCAACTAGTCCCTCAACTATGCGGTACATCCCTCCACGAACATTATGGTAACCATCGTGAACCAGTTCGGTGTAGGTTAGCATCGAGTAAACAGCTGGCGTATCGAAGGGGGTGGCTCCCAAAAAGAATGCTACCAGCGAGAATATCACCTTAACCTCATACGATGTAAAGTGCTTATTCATCTCTGTCCACATACTTCTTAGCATTAAGGGGCCATGTTTTAGGGGAACCGATGCCAGCGATGCGGCAAATTGTAGTGGCGTATTAAAGTTTTTACGGATTATCCTATTCTCTGTGTCGTGAAAAAGGGTGCCCGTCTTTTTTAGATATGCCTGCATTCGCTTTTCAAATCCAGGCTCAATACCCTCAAACTCTTTGGCTAACTTTTCAAGATTCTTGTAAATTGTGTGTTTTTTTGGGCTGCCAGCAAAATCAACAGTATACAGTGGGTCGAGTGGAAAAAAATCGAAGGGTAGCTTTAGGTTACAACTCTTTGCAAATTCGTCGAACTCATAGCTCATGGAAAAAAAGGTTGGTGCCAAATCCCATGTAAACCCATCCTTTTTTAATTGGTTTAGTCGACCACCTGCCTGATGGTGTTTTTCAACCATTTCAACTTCATATCCGAGTGTTGTTAAACGCATTGCAGTGGTTAATCCGCCTAAGCCTGTTCCAATAATAAGTGCTTTTTTCATCTAATATTTTGTGTATGGATATGCTGAATATCTAAGGAACTAAGGTAGTGAATAATTGATATTTATTAAAACAGCTATTTCAAGATTTTTGTTCAATCATTTAACTTATCTTTTAAACACTCTAAGGTAAGTGCTGTTTTTTTTAAATCATGTAAATGGGAATTTGTAACAGTTAATATCGTTTCCTTATTTTTTTGTAATTTTGTAGTCAAATTCAATGTGGTAAATGATGAAAGAAAGAATAGTTGTTGGGCTTTCGGGCGGAGTTGATTCAAGCGTTGCAGCCTATGTGCTTAAGGAGCAGGGGTATGAGGTGCTAGGCCTTTTTATGAAGAATTGGCACGATACCACTGGTGTTCTCCATGGCGATTGTCCATTTGACGATGACTATAAGTTTGCGCAGATGGTTGCCCGTAAGCTGCAAATCCCTTTCGAGATGGTTGATCTAAGCGAGCAGTACCGCAAAAGAGTTGTTGATTACATGTTCGATGAGTATTCTCGTGGTCGCACCCCAAACCCCGACGTGCTTTGCAACAGAGAGATTAAGTTTGACGAGTTTTTAAAGGCAGCTCTTAACCTTAATGCCGATTATGTTGCAACTGGTCATTACTGCCGCAAAACAGAATTTGAGCAGGATGGCAAAACAGTATATCAACTTTTGGCAGGAACAGATTCAAACAAGGACCAAAGCTATTTCCTTTGCCAGCTCAGTCAGCAACAGTTAGAGAAAGCACTTTTCCCAATTGGCGACATCACAAAACCTGAGGTACGGAGAATTGCCACTGAACTAGGTTTGGCCACAGCACAGCGGAAAGATTCGCAAGGCATTTGCTTTGTAGGCAAAGTTGATTTGCCCGTATTCCTTCAGCAACAGCTTAAGGCAATAAAAGGGGATATTATTGAGATTCCCCCATCACATAAGGTTTATGAAAAGGGGTTAGATGAAAACGCTTTTGAGCAATCAAAGGGTTATGTGTATAACCCCGACGAGGGCAAAAAGGTTGGGACGCACCAAGGGGCACACTTCTTTACCATTGGCCAGCGCAAAGGGCTTAATGTGGGCGGAAGCCCCGAGCCACTTTTTGTAATTGCAACCGATGTTGAAAAGAATATCGTTTACGTGGGGCAGGGCCAGAATCATCCTGGCTTGTTCAGGAGCGCACTCTTTATCCCCAAAACCGACATACACTGGGTACGACCCGATTTGGCAATGGGTATAGATGAAACTCGCGATTACTCTATCAGAATAAGGTATAGGCAGCCATTACAGAAAGGGAATCTTTTGCGTAAAGCGGACGGGATATACATCACCTTTGCTGAACCCCAAAGGGGAATTACCTCGGGACAGTTCGCGGCTTGGTATGCTAATGAAGAGCTAATTGGCTCGGGGGTAATAGATTAGGTTTTTGTTTTAGGCTGATTGTTTGGACTTTGCAGTATGTTTTGCGCAAAGAGGTTAGACCGTTTTACGATGCTAGAAAGAAGCCATAGCCAAAATTATATACAGCAAAAGACAGAAAACAAAAATGCCGAACCGCTACCCGTTGGCTGCAGTGTTGACTCGTCAAAGGGGAAAATATATGAAAAGAAAGTGTGCATATTGTAATCAACAAAGGAAATCAACAAAGGAAATTAACCAAAGAACATATTTGGCCAAAATGCATAATTAATAGGATGCCTGATAGTGACCTTAGTTTTTTAAACAGTAAGAAGATTGTAGCTAACTCATAATTAGTTATTCCTGATGTTTTGTAGTCGCTGTAATAATATACTTTTGTCTCCATTAAACAGCTATTTATGCTCACTTAATGATACGTATTTTAAAGATTTTATCGAGAAAAAAAAGCCTTCTATTTTTGAATATAATTACGACCTTTTATTGAGAACCCTATCAAAAATAACATTCAATACCTCAAGGACAGTCAATGGTGTAGGCAATGATTTTGAGAGATTTAAAAATTACATACTATAATACAATAGAAGCCAATTTAAGTTTAATCAATCCATAAGGTAACTCTAGCAGTTAAAACTTAGTGTTTATCAAATCGGTTGCAAAAAAGGGGTTGTCGTAAATGGAAATTGGTATGTTTGGAAAGGGAGTAGGCATTTATTATGCTTTTCAATATCCTGATTGGTGTTGGGGTATGATTTTTACATACCTACAAACTAGTTAGCAGTAAGCTATAAACAGAACGTTAAATAAAAACAGACAAAACAATGAAAAAAATACCACTATTTATTTGTATAGTTATTTTAGTTATTTCTTGTAATGACAAAACAGCGTCTAATTTAGAAATAATGAAAAAAGAATTTGAAACACAGTTAAAGGACAAAGCTTTTGCTAATAATGTTGAAATTGAAATTTTTAAATTAGATGCAATTTCATACGACACAATTAGTGAAAATTTTATTGACACCTTAAAACTTTACTCAATAAATTCTAAAATAGACCATTTTCAAAAACTTGCAATAAGTTCACTCGAACTTGCAAAGTTAAAAAGACAGCAGTTAAGACTTTATGCTTCACTTGGCGATAAAACTTTAACTGATATAAGCCGAGAAGATTTACAGAAATATATAGATAAATTTACAGAATATGAAGATTCAATTCAATTTTACGCTAAAAGTGATTCTTTAATAAGAGAGAAAATTAAGAAAAGAGTAGAACCGAAAGATTTTTTTCAAACTAAGTTTTTCATTAAGGCTACTTCAAAAGAGAAAGATAAAAGGGATAATATTTTGGATACAATTAACATATACTTTAATGACCAGTTGAAAATAATAGACTTAAATAAATAAAGCCTACTGCTAACATTGTATAAGCAAAATACGGGCGAAAGTGTTAAAACCAAAATGCAGAGCATTAAATAAAATTCGTATATTAGTCGAAGTGTAAGCGTTTTAACTCCGCACTTCGCTTATACTTTACCGTTGGCTGCAGTGTTGACTAGTCAAAGGGAAAAATATATGAAAAGAAAGTGTGCATATTGTAATCAACAAAGGAAATCAACAAAGGAAATTAACCAAAGAACATATTTGGCCAAAATGCATAATTAATAGGATGCCTGATAGTGACCTTAGTTTTTTAAACAGTAAGAAGATTGTAGCTAACTCATAATTAGTTATTCCTGATGTTTTGTAGTCGCTGTAATAATATACTTTTGTCTCCATTAAACAGCTATTTATGCTCACTTAATGATACGTATTTTAAAGATTTTATCGAGAAAAAAAAGCCTTCTATTTTTGAATATAATTACGACCTTTTATTGAGAACCCTATCAAAAATAACATTCAATACCTCAAGGACAGTCAATGGTGTAGGCAATGATTTTGAGAGATTTAAAAATTACATACTATAATACAATAGAAGCCAATTTAAGTTTAATCAATCCATAAGGTAACTCTAGCAGTTAAAACTTAGTGTTTATCATATCGGTTGCAAAAAAGGGGTTATCGTAAATGGAAATTGGTATGTTTGGAAAGGGAGTAGGATGTTGTTTTATCAACAAACTAGTTAGCGTTCCTTGGAGCAAGGCCCCCAAAAAGCAGGATATAACAGAGACAAAAAGATAAATAAAATGATTGTTAACAATTAAATTTACTAAAATGAGAAAAAAAACAAGATTTTTGATTTTCCCATTACTAATAGTGGGCGTATTATTAGTATTTGTAAGCAGTTGCGAGAAAGATGATGAT
>JAQUJY010000035.1 GCA_028680705.1 Bacteroidales bacterium | reverse complement strand
CCGGTAGTCGGTTATGGAGATACGAGGATGGAGGCTATGCCCCAGTGGGTGCTCCTACTTTCCGTCATCCAGCCAATGCCTACAGTGGAAATTACAATGCCCTTTTTCAGGATGAAAGTATTGGTCCAAAGCGTAAGCTAATTACCCCGGCAATAGATTTAAGAACCGCCATAAAGCCTACGCTTGTTTTTTGGCACGCTCAGGATCAATGGGGCGAATTGACTGATGAGCTTAAGGTATACTATAGTACCACAAAGGACCCGTCGTATAATTGGGTTCAATTAGAGCACTATAATACACCTACAGCCAACTGGACAAAGAGGGAGATTATCCTTCCCGATGGGGTTAAGGTTCAGGAGTGCTATATTGCATTCGAGGGTATATCAAATTGGGGTTGGGGTGTTTGTATTGACGATGTTAGGGTTGAAGAGCGAGGCTTACTTCCCCGTACTGTTGAATCTTTTTTGCTTACGCAGCTTAATGCAGAATTTCCAGGCGGGTCTAACATAAACCCATTTTCATTTCTAAGTGTTTTCGTTTTAGGAAACACAGGTGAAATACCCATAAATTCGATTAAACTTAATTTCACAGGGACCGATATCAACGATATCTCGGGAATCAGCATGTACCATACCCACAATTCACTTTTCAACATCACAACACCAGTACCCATAGATATCTCTTACAATGGCAATGAGGTAACAATTGCTGCTCCCACATTCAACCTTTATACCGGGGAGAATTACCTCTGGATCTGTTTTGACATTGAATCCACAGCTGTTTTTGGGAATACCATTGACTTTACCCTTGCAGCAAACTCTGTGCAACTTGGCACTGCAACATTCCCAGCAACTGCCCAAACTCCAATTCAGTTTGCAACTATTCATAGTTCTATACTTCTGGATGATTTTGAGAATGTAAATGGATGGACAAATACCAACCTGTGGGAGATAGGAGTGCCCACCGGAGTGGGTACATTTGACCCTAACTACGCCTATTTTGGCAGCAATGTGCTTGCTACAAACCTTAGC
The DNA here is from genome assembly GCA_028680705.1 of Bacteroidales bacterium. GTDB lineage: Bacteria > Bacteroidota > Bacteroidia > Bacteroidales > Tenuifilaceae > Perlabentimonas. The sequence goes on along the minus strand of JAQUJY010000035.1, from coordinate 27,539 downwards.
GGTAATTATCCCTCAAGCATTACACCAGACAATCCCCAAACGGCAATATCATCGTCTGTTGACGCAAAGTATTACCAGCACCTTTCAGTTTTCTATAAGCGCTGGTTAAATATCGAGTTCTTCGATAAAACAAGTGTTAGCCTTAGTTCCAACGGGGAAGAATCATGGATAAAATTATTTGAGAGCAATAGCGATATACTCGATCGGCGTTGGCGCTCAGTTTCACACAATATTTCCGCTTACGCAACCCGCAAGGAGGATGTAAAGGTTAAGTTCTCACTAGATACGACTAATCAGATAAATGAATATGGTGGATGGAATATCGACAACTTTGCCATCACCGGCGAATTTATTCACAGCGATGTGGGTGTTTTAACAAAACTTGAGCCCAACCAAGGATGCGGTCTCACCGATAACGAAACCGTAAAAATAGTAGTTAAAAACTATGGAGGTGCTACTGTAAGCACTCCTTTTGAAGTGGGCTACTCACTAAACGGAGGGGCAAGCTACACAAAGGAGCTGTTCAGTAACCCTATTGGTAGTGAGGAGGAGATTGAATACACCTTTACAACGCCTGCCAATCTCAGTTTCCCTGGCCTTAAGGATATGGTTTTCAGAACTTTTCTTACAGGAGATCAGGATCCGAACAATAATGCTTTTAACCAAAAACTTTATGTTTTCCCAACGGTAACTTTTCCCTATCAAACATCTTTTGAGGCAACTACATCATATTGGTACCCCGGTGGAACAAACAGCAGCTGGCAATGGGGAAAGCCTTCAGGTGCGTTTATTGATACAGTCTCAAACGGAATCAGAGCATGGGTTACCAATTTAAGCGGTAATTATAAGAATAATGAGCATTCATATCTTGAAAGCCCTTGTTTTGACCTAACTGGTGCTCAGTACCCTGTACTCTCATTCGCCTACATGATGCAGGTTGAGGAAGGAGACGATGGAATGTACATTGAATATTCCATTGATGGTGGACACTCATGGAAGATTTTGCCTGGAAATGTTAATTATGCTCTAAATTGGTACGATACCGAAATGGTTTCTGCTTTAGGCCTCAGTGGATGGAGTGTTAATAAGCCTAACTATGTTACCGCAAAAACGCTTTTGCCCGCTGATGCAGTGGGTACAAGTGGGGTTAAATTTCGTTTTTTGTTTGCATCTAACACCTCACAAACCTTTGAGGGCGTAGCTATTGATATGGTTAGCGTTTACGAGTTGCCATACGATATAGGTATTTCCTCCTTAATTAGCCCAACCGATGCTTGCGAGATTGGCAAAAACGTAACACTTGAGTTTAGTTTAACCAACTTTGGCTACAGGCCAGTCCCCATTGGTTATGAGATTCCCATAAAAGCTAAGGTTGATGCAGGAACTATTAAGTCCGAGACTATTACGTATAGTGGTACAGAACCACTAACTCAAAATTCGACCTTCGATTTTATGACTGTCAATACCTTCAACCTTTTTAGCGCAGGCTATCATGACATCAAGGCGTTTACTAATCTAACCATTGATGATAATAGGCTGAACGACACATTAACCACATTAGTGGAGGTTTATGGTATGCCAAACTACTCCATTGGCGCCGACATTGGCACCATGAGTCCCGATACCGTAGTGCTCGATGCTGGTCAGGGTTATGTATCGTACCAATGGTCTAAATTTAATGATCCTAGCTGGGATGTGTTACCGGGAGAGACCTATCAATACAATGTTCCAATAGGTGGTTGGGGCATCTATAGTGTAGATGTAGAGAATAACCGTGGCTGTACAGCCACTGCGACCATTGAGGTTGCCGAATCGGATAAGGATGTTGGGATTTCATCCATCAATAATATTTCAAGCGAGTGTGAGCACCCAACACCCATAAACCCAGAGGTTACCATTACCTCTTTCAATACTGCTACTTTTGATGGTACTGAAGTTATTCCCCTTATTGTTAAGATTAATGATGAGATTGTGCTGAGCGAGGAGATAACTCCAGAAGAAGATTGGGGTGGCACTGCAAATCTAGGGCGCACCTATACCTTTACCGGTACGATTGACCTTAGCGAGGTGGGTGAATACACCATAACTATCTACACCAACATGTACAACGACTTAAGTAGGTTAAACGACACCACCACCTTAACTATTAACACATGGGGTATCCCACTGGTAGAAACCTTTGTACAAGTAAAACCTGCTGTTTTTGAAATTGCTGCCTCTGAAATTATTACAACCCAAGCAGATTCTCTTGTATTTAGAGCTACTGAAGGATTTGCTACATATAATTGGGAGCAACAACTGTACGAACAAACATCGTGGACTCAAAGTGGAAATGAAGAAACATTCCACCTAAGCACATTATCAAACAATTTAGTATCGGCATACTATAGGGTTATTGCTGTAGCCGAACATGGTTGTGGAGAGGACACGAGCATCATTTTTGTGAATGCAGCCGATTTGGCAGTTAGCTCAATTATAAGCCCCACGGCTTCGTCATGCGAAACTGCAGAGCTAACACCGTTGAGCATTATTATAAAAAATGTGGGCTACCAAACCTTCCCCATTGGAACCGAGATTCAGGCAGCCGTTATAACGCCCTTTGGTAACCAAACCGAAACCATTACGCTAACACAACCATTACTCCATAATGAGCAGTTAGGCTATGTGTTTCCAGTTAAACATCAATTCCCAACAGGCGATCATTACATAAACTTTTCCATTGAGAATAGTAACGATCCAAATCCCGCTAACAATACCAAGGAATTGTTAGCGAGGGTTAAACCTTCACCCTGGGTTACCATTGAGCCCGATTCATTGTTCAAAATATTTGGACCCGAAGAGACGTACGCAATAACCCCCTCATACTCTGAGGATGTAATTAGCTATCTATGGCACAATGGGCTAGAAGATTCTGATTATCTAATATGGGGACCCCCGGATTATGTCAATTATATAGTTGTAGCAGAGAATAGCTACGGATGCTCAGCCAGCGATACGCTTGTTGTTGTTAGCAGTGATCTTGAAATTACCAGCATAGTTTCTCCTAAAAACGATTGTGTTCTTGCTGATGAAATCCCAGTAGTATTCAAACTGTATAATAATGGGAACCAAGATTACCCTATTGGGACTTTGGTTGACGTTTCTCTTTACCTTGATGGTAATTTTGTGGTTTCAGAAACCGTAACTCTCCCCGTTAACCTAGCATCAAAATCATCTACCAATATTAACCTTGCTCAAAAGCTTAATTTGGAGGGATATGAAAGCGCAACCATTCAAATTGATGTCACAACTGATATTACTGAGGTTTTTGATGATAATAACTCCAGGAATAAAACGGTTTATGCTCTAGGGTATCCTACCATTACTCTTGGACCAGATCGCGATGTTCATGCATGGGAAGAGATATTAGACCCAGGGAGGTACGAATTCTATGAATGGCAAGATAATAGTACCAACCAAACACTTAGTGCTACTGAAACAGGAACCTATTCTGTGACGGTTACCGACTTTTCGGGTTGTGAGGGCTATGCTGAGGTCGAGCTGGTTTTCTTTATTGATGATATTGAGATTATCGGTATTGTTGAGCCCATATCGGGCTGTGGCCTCAGTGATGAGGAGCCTGTTACCCTAGCTCTTAGGAATAGCGGAACATACACCTTCCCTGAAGGTACAATCCTAAACCTTGGTTTTTCGCACGGAGGGATTACTAGCTCTGAAGAACTTGTGCTCCAGCAAGAGTTTGATATTGATGAAGAGATGACCGTAACCCTAGCCCAAACGGTTGATCTATCGGAACCCAAAACACACAGTATTGAGGCATGGGTTGAGGTTGATAACGATATGGTACCAGATAACAACAGTTTAGTCTATACTGTTGATTCCTATCCACCTGTAAATTTTTCGTTTAATCTACCCGATGAGATTTCAACCTACCTCCCTTATACCCTTGATGCCGGACCTGACTTTGTCAGCTATCTATGGCAGGATGGTTCGACTGGGCAAACATTTACAGCTACTGAAAGCGGCTTGTACCATGTTACCGTAACCGATGAGAATGGCTGTATCGGGTACGATGAGGTTTATATTGCTTTTAACAAGTCCGATATAAATATTGTTGAAGTAGTAACCCCTGCAAGCGAGCAGTGTCGCATACCCAATATGCCCATTGAAATTACGCTAAAGAACGAACGCAACGAGTCCATTGCCTCAGGTGCTGAACTTATTATTAATTGCGTTGTTGGGTTCAATACCCCACTTGATATTGTTGAAACTTTTACTTTACCCCAAATATTCAAACCCAACGATGAGATTAATTACGTGTTTAACCAAACACTGAACGTTCAACCTAACAACTCATACGAGTTTGCTTTCAGGGTTGATTATGCTGGCGTTGACGGCAATACATTTGTACATACCTCAAACATAAACCCAACCCCAAATTTAAATTTTGGTCCTGATACGCTTGTAGTTGAATTTCCCTATACACTTATAGCGGGTGTTGGTAATGTTGCCTATCTGTGGAGTAATGGGAGTACATCATCGTCAATTGAGGTATACCATACTGGCAGCTATTGGCTTACGGTAACCAATAGTCATGGTTGTAGCGCTTCCGATACCATTTATCTAACCGATGGTACATGGGTGTACGAAATACCCGGAATGGGTAACGTAAAAGTTTATCCAAATCCTGTTAGCGATGTGCTAACTGTTGAGGTTGATGCCATAAGTAATATGGAGTTTAATGTTGAGTTAATATCTCCAATTGGTCAGAAATTGCACCAGTGTATTATAAACACTTATCAGAAATCTACTGCCGAGATTAATGTTCAGAATTATTCCCCAGGTATTTACCTATTAAGGGTATCGTCGCAGGGTAAGTGGACAGTTCTGAAATTGATAATTAACTAATAACTTAGGTGAGTTTGATAAAACAAACGGGTACGCCACGTGGCGTACCCGTTTGTTTTATATGAATGTGTCCTAATCCAAAAGGATTGCAACTCAAGTCTTTCCTCAAAGTCAAACCTTTCGCAGCAATATGGTGCTCGGCAGCGGTCCCAACCGGCGTCGCACTATTTTAGCAGGCTGTGCCTGCGTTGCTAAATAGTTGTTATTGCAGTTTCCAACCCCGAGGCTGGAAATAATGCTAGCAGAGGGGAAGTATAGTATTCCATAATCCCAAAGATTGCTTCTCCCGAACAGTACGTCGGTATCGCAATGACGCACTGATATTAACTTAAGAATTATGAGAAGAGAGAATTGTGGCATCCATAACCCCGAAGGGGTGCAATTATTCTATCCAATTGTATTAATACGGCTTTCAACCCCGTTAGGGGTGGCATTATTTACAAAGATGTTCCAATCGTCAAAGAACAAAAAGATGCAACGGCATGGTGTCACCTCTTCGAGGTTTTAAATATTTTCGCATAAAACATTCAATAATAATATCACCCCTATCAGGGTTCAAGAGACCTGTATTTTAAATATTATTTATAATCATTTCAGCCCTTCGGGCTTTTGTTCAAACCCTTTTCCTTAAGTCTTTTTTCAAGGTCAAACCTTGAGCAGCAATACGGTGTTCAGCGGCGGTTACAACCGGCGTTGCACTATTTTAGCAGGCTGTGCCTGCGATGCTAAATAGTTGTTATTGCAGTTTCCAACCCCGAGGCTGGAAATAATGCTAGCAGAGGGGAAGTATAGTATTCCATAATCCCAAAGATTGCTTCTCCCGAACAGTACGTCGGTATCGCAATGACGCACTGATATTAACTTAAGAATTATGAGAAGAGAGAATTGTGGCATCCATAACCCCGAAGGGGTGCAATTATTCTATCCAATTGTATTAATACGGCTTTCAACCCCGTTAGGGGTGGCATTATTTACAAAGATGTTCCAATCGTCAAAGAACAAAAAGATGCAACGGCATGGTGTCACCTCTTCGAGGTTTTAAATATTTTCGCATAAAACATTCAATAATAATATCACCCCTATCGGGGTTCAAGAGACCTGTATTTCAAATATTATTTTTAATCATTTCAGCCCTTCAGGCTTTTAATTCAATTCTTATTCCATACAAAGTATAGTAGAATTCAAAACCTGTTACCACATAACCCTGACAAACATCATTGTTAATACAGAACTACAAATCTAACTTGCAAGCATACCATAAACAGAAATATCAAAATCAAATTATTGTATAATGCAGAAAATAAACAACCATCCAATACTTGAAGTACCTAAACCTCAAAAGGTATCCTTTAAGTTCCAGGGCAAAACTGTTGAGGGAGAATCAGGTTTTACCATTGCTGCAGCTCTTCATCAGGCCGGATTCCCCGTGCATAGTCACAGCCTCGATAACAGGGAACGAAGCCTTGAGTGCGGAATAGGTAAGTGCGGTGCATGCGAGATGCTTGTTGATGGTCAAATTAAAAGAATCTGTATTACTTCTGTTGATGGTGTTAAAGAGGTGAGTGAGATCCCACACGAGTACGCTCCATCGGTTAAAGCCCCCCACAAGCAAAACTCCATTAAGGTATATAAAACATCCGTTGCAATTATTGGTGCGGGACCAGCAGGTTTGGCCGCACGCGAAGTGCTTCTTGAGCATGGGGTTGAGAATATTGTTATTGATAATAGTCCAACCATTGGTGGGCAGTTCAATATGCAAACGCACCAGTTCTTCTTTTTCGAAAAGGAGAAAAAGTTTGGCGGAATGCGTGGCTTTGACATCGCCAAAACCCTTGCAGGTGAAAATCACGAGGGAATTTTCCTCAATAGCACCGTTTGGGATATACTTGAGGGTAAGCGCATTGCCATTAAGAATATTAAAACTGAGGAGATATACTACGTTGAGGCCGACCACTTGGTTGTTGCCACAGGTGCAGTTCCGTTTATGCCAACCTTTGAGAATGATGATGTTCCGGGCGTATATACCGCAGCCGTAGTGCAAAAAATGATGAACCAGGAGTTTACATTGCTGGGCAAAAACGTACTTACAGTGGGAGCAGGCAACATAGGCTACCTTACCAGCTATCAGCTGATGCAGGCAGGAGCCAGCGTAAAGGCTATTATTGAGGCTATGCCTCACGAGGGTGGTTTCCCAGTTCAGGCCAATAGGGTAAGGCGACTAGGTATTCCCATTATGCTTGGCAAAATTTTACTTAAAGCCATTCCCAACAAGGATAAAACGGGTATTATTGGTGCCATTGTGGCCGATTGCGAGAATTTTAAGCCAATACCGGGCACAGAACAAGTAATTGAGGGAATTGATGCAATTAATATTTGTACTGGTCTGGTGCCGGATGATCAACTCCTAATAAAAGGGAACGAAGTTTTCGGTCGTTTTTGTTATGGTGTTGGTGATGCTATCCGAATTGGTGAGGGCACTAGCGCAGTTCTGCGTGGCAAGCAAGCCGGCTATGAGGTTCTGCAAGAAATGGGCGAAAGATATAATTATGATGAGTACCTTAGCACAAGCAAGCAATACATCGATAGCCAACAGCACCCGGTAAGGGTTATCGAAAAACCATTTCAACCCTCAGACGAGCGCAAAGCAAAAAAAACTTTTGTAGTAATTGATTGTCTATATGGGTTTGCCTGTAATCCATGCGAGTTTGCTTGCCCCCATGGTGCAATAACCAAAACATCAACCAGTACAGTGCCCCATATCGATTATGAAAAGTGTATTGGCTGTATGGAATGCGTTTACCAGTGCCCAGGGCTAGCTATATTTGGCTACCACTATGGTAAGGATTGGCTTTTCCTTCCTATAGAGTATGAAGCCACAGAGGGAAGTGAGGTCTTTCTTGTTGATAATAACGGGCAAAAAATTGGAGAAGGAATTATCGAGAAAATCCTTAAAAAACCAAACAAAACTAATGTTGCAAGGGTAAAAAGCAGGGATGTTCATAATAACGATTTGCTAAAGGTTAGAGGGTTTATTGTTAAAGAGAATTATCCTACCCCAATTCAGATTAAATCCTCCGATTACAAGTCCGATTCAAAAACTTACGTTTGCCATTGCGACGATGTGAGTATGGAGGAGGTTCTAGAAGCCATAGGCAACAGAAAATTTATCTCTGTAGATGAGGTTAAGCACACAACCCGTTTGGGAATGGGTGCATGCCGCGGTAAGCGCTGTATTAAGCGACTTAAAACTGCGCTAATTCCAAAGGGTATCCAAATTGTGGGCGATGCAACGCCTCGCGGTCCTCTTAGCAATCAGGTAAATATGGGCGAACTTTTTCCAAGGGAGGTGCCTGAAACCTACATTACCGGGATTAATGGCAAAGCCAAAAGGATTGAGAAGATAACCACGCTTGTTGCCGGTGGGGGTATGGGTGGCAGTGCGCTTTTCCGTTACATGGCCGAGGCTGGGCTCAAACCCGTTTTGGTAAACCATGGGCGTGGTGCAAGCTGGCGTAATATTGCGGGGGGTAGAACAGCATTCTCTGTTCCTGAGATATCGCAAATTGCAGCAGAAAATCATCAAATATTCAAGGACTTGCAATCAGTTAGTAATATCGACTATCGTCCCATAAACTACGTTAGCTTTGCCCACGATGAGGCTACCTATAAAGCGCTTGATGAATCGAGAGCATGGAGCGAGGCATATATGATTGAACCAAAGGATTTTCGCAGAGAGATATCGCCCTACTTTAGCAAAACCATTGATACCTACCAAGCAGCGCTTATCTCAAGCAATTGCTGGCAAGCTACGCCGGGTAAGGTTGTTGATATGCTTCGTAAGATTGGGATTGAAAAGGGAGGAACGGTTAAGGAGGATTGCGAACTCATCAGCGTTCACCGTACCGGGAATGGATATGTTGCACTAGTGCGCGACCACGATAAGGGCTATATTGAGTACCATGCTGAGAACTTTGTAAACGCCCTAGGCCCAAATGGCGAGAAGTTTTCGCGTCAGCTGGGCATAAATACTGGTATTTACCCTGTTAAACATCAGGCGTTTATTACCCGCCGATTGCCCTGGATGGGCATTGAGGGCTCACCTCTCCCAATGCTTATCGATAGGAGAAACTACAAAGGTTTTAGTGCTGTGTATGGCCAGCAGTTAGCCGAAACAGGTCAGATAATTGGCTGTGCCTCACCTGCTGTTGATTCGCAGGAAGCTGCTAAAAATCTTAAGGTAAATTCGCAAGAATTTCTTGAAATTGTATCAGAAGTATTCTCCGACTGGATACCTGAGTTAAGTTCAGTAGGTTTTCAAGCGGTTTGGGCAGGCTACTACGTTGAGCCGCGTATGTTTATCGACCCCGCGCAAGGCTTGTTTACGGGTCTTCTTGGACATGGTTTTATGCTTAGCATGGGGCTGGCCCGCATGTTTGTTGATGCAATGCTAGGCAAGCCGGTTCCTGAGTACTTCAAACGTTTAGGCATAAAAGGGGATGGGTTACTGGAAGAAGCGTTTAAGTAGGCTTCGACTCTTTTCAGCCTGACTGTTACTGATTTCGCTCAGTCTGACCGTCAGGCTGAGCGAAGTCGAAGCCTATAACCTTAACTCAACGGCATTGACAAGGAATTTCGCTTTATTATGCTATAGTTAAAATGATAGATGTAGTTAACGTGCAAGTTTTTTTATACCTTTGAGCCTGCATAAAATGGGTGTATGACTCTTTCGGTAGTAATTGTTAACTATAACGTTAAGCATTTCCTTGAGCAATGTCTTATCTCGGTTTTTAAATCGTTAAACAGCATTGACTCCGAAGTGTTTGTGGTTGATAATGCTTCGGCCGATGGATCGTGCCAAATGGTTCGCCAGCGCTTTCCTCAGGTTAAGCTCATTGAGAATACTGTAAACTACGGCTTTTCATACGCAAACAATCAAGCCATTAGGCTGGCTGAGGGTGAGTTTGTACTGTTGCTAAATCCTGATACAGTTGTTGAGGAGGATACCTTTGCCAAGTGCATCGCCTTTATGAATGAGCATAAGAAGGCGGGAAGCATGGCGGTAAAGATGATTGATGGTAAGGGTAAGTTTTTGCCCGAGTCTAAACGTGCCATGCCGTCGCCCATTGTTTCGTTTTATAAGATTTTTGGATTATCCCGACTGTTCCCAAAATCCAAGACCTTTGCAAGGTATCATCTGGGGCATCTTAGCCCCAACAGTACTCACGAAATCGAGATACTCTCAGGTGCCTTTATGTTTATCCGAAAGGAAGCGTTAGATAAAGTAGGATTGCTTGACGAGAGTTTTTTTATGTATGGCGAGGATATCGATTTATCATATCGAATACTTAAGGGTGGCTATAAAAACTACTACTATCCGGGCACAACCATTATTCACTATAAGGGCGAGAGCACAAAAAAAGGCAGCATAAACTATGTGCTAGTTTTTTACAAGGCTATGATGATTTTCGCCCGGAAGCATTTTACGAGTAAAAATGCATCCCTGTACATCATGCTTATCTATTCAGCCATATACTTTAGGGCTGGGTTAAGCCTTGTAAAGCGGTTTGTCCAACGCGCCATTCAACCACTCATGGATGCGCTAATAATGGTTGCTGGCTTTGCTGCTATGATGCTGATTTGGGATAAACTACATTTCCGTGGGAATTGGGGCTATAACTACGGATTGGTGTACATGATGTCGCTGTTTTACATTGTTATTTGGATTGTTTCGAGCTGGTTATCTGGAGCGTACGATAAACCTCAAAAGCTGTTTGCATCAGCAAGAGGAATTGGATTTGGAACTCTTGCAATCCTTGCAATTTATGCCCTTTTGCCCAACTCTCTTCGGTACTCTAGAGCTGTAATTCTCCTTGTATCAGTTTGGTCCATAGTCTTTGTGCAGCTGGCGCATTGGTCTGTTGGGCTTTACAAAAAGGATGTGTTTACCGCTTTCCGTAAGCTAAAACGTGTTGCTATTGTTGGCAATATGGATGAGATTGAGCGTGTGCACGAAATACTTAATAATGCTAAGGTCGATTTTAATATTGTTGGATATGTCTCTCCGTTAAGTACATTGACTAGCGAGCAGCAAATAGCAACCTTCAACCAACTTAATGAGTTTGTACGCATCAATAGTATTGATGAGGTAATATTTTGCTCCAGCAACATATCATCTCAGGATATAATTAAAACAATGCTAACGCTTGTCCCTCTGGGCATCGATTATAAGATTGCTCCACCCGATAGTTCTTCGGTTATTGGTAGTAACTCCATCGACACTGCTGGCGATTTGTACACCGTTGATTTTAGTGCGATATCAAAACCCGTTAACAGGCGTAATAAGCGATTGTTTGATGTGCTTATGTGCTTTTTTATTATCCTATTTTCGCCAATATTAGTTCTATTCGTAAAGCGGTTTGGCTATGTGTTTTCAAGGGCCTTTGGGGTTCTGTTTGGTAAATTCACATGGGTTGGCTATGCAAAAGCAGAAGGGGTAGATATTAGTGGTTTACCAAAACTTCGTCAGGGAGTTTTTCCTCCCCTAAAAACGGGAGATTTAAAGGGCGTTAATCCAAAAATTATTGAAAGGCTTAATATACAATACGCTAAAAATTATAATATTAACTCCGATATGGTTGTACTATACAACCAGCTGTTTTAGCTAAAGCATTGGGTTGCACAAATTATTTAACCATGAGAAAACATTCGCTTCTTTTTATAATAATACTTGCATTGCTAGGTTGTGCAAGTTGTAGTAGTAAGGAATATATTCAGCTAACAGGATTTGCTCAGGGCACAACGTATGCTATTACCTTTGCAGATAAGCAGGGAAGAGATTTTCATGGAGACATAGAGCAAATTTTTGAGCAGGTCGACCAATCCATGTCGCTTTATAGGGACAGTTCCATAATCAATCTTTTCAATAGCGCCAATGATTGTTTCGAGGTTGATTCACTCCTGGCTGAGGTTGTGGCATTGTCGTTGGAGTATTCTGCACAAACCAATGGGGCATTCGACATCACCATTGGTCCGTTGGTTCGCGAGTGGGGGTTTCACATGAAAAAGAATCAAGTGCCTACTGAGAGCCGAGTGGCAGAGTTATTGGCTTTTACCGGTGCCGATATGATAGAACTTAAGGGAAATACCCTTTGCAAGAGTAATCCAAATGTAAGTATCGATGTAAATGCCATTGCACCAGGTTTTACGGCTGACCTAATTGCCGATTTTTTTGAGAGCAAAGATGTTCTCGATTACCTAGTGGAGGTTGGTGGTGAAATTAGAGCTAGCGGTAGCAACTCGAGAGGAGAGGCGTGGATGGTGGGAGTTGACAAACCAGTGGATAATGCTTTGTCGGGAGAAAATCTACAGGTAATAATTGCCATCTCAGGCAAATCGTTGGTTACTTCGGGTAATTACCGTAAGTTTTTTGTAAAAGATGGTGTACGTTATAGCCATACAGTCAGTCCTTCAACAGGTTATCCAGTTAATCACTCTCTGCTTAGCGCCACGGTAATCGATTCAACAGCTGCGCGAGCTGATGCTCTTGCTACCTCCTTTATGGTTATGGGAGTTGATTTAGCCAAATTATGGCTAATCCAAAACCCCGGCGTTGAAGCTTACCTAGTTTTTAGTTCCGGAGATGGCGACTATAGTGTATGGATGTCAGAGGGGCTAAAGGGAATGATTGTTGAGAATTAATCCATATTTCCTCTACTTGCTGGCAACCCGCAGGCTCCCGAACCGCATCCACAGCCAAATGAGCGTGGACTATTGTCGGTAGAGCAACTCTCTTGGTCGTTATCTTTATTTTTGCTTCCTAAAAGTGTGAAGGTCAGAATAAAAAAGGCCACAATTATAGCTAGCACACCTAGGGTTAAAAGTAAAAGTTTAAGCGTTTCCATAATCTGCAATTGTTAGCGTGTACTTTGCTAAACACAATTGCAGGTCTATTGTTCAGCTAACTTTTTGCTATGCCCACAACAGGTTCCACAACCTGCGTTACCCTCGTTTTTACTCCACAGCATTTTTTCATTATGTGTGGCGCAGGTTATTCCTCTTTTTTTCATTTCGGGATTTTGCCCAGCAGAGGTCTCGGGGAATTTATGGCTTTTGTGAAAGAAAATTTTAACACCAAACATCAGAAATACCACTGCCAGTATTAAAAGTACAATTAAGAGTAGTTTGAAAAATGCCATTTTTTTTGCAAAGTAAGCAATCTTTTCTGGTTAAATTGCATAATAAGTACTCTAATACCACTAGCAGGATTGGCCTTCTTTGTGTTTTTTGCAATTTGTTTAAACTAACATCATTTTTTATTGTTTTGATAATTAGTTAATAAGGTTAAACTTTTTTTACCTTTGAATAAAAGCATTAAATCAGTTATAGTATGGCAACAAAATCTTCTCAGAAAACTCAATTCAGTAAAACCGAATTGCTTAATGATTACTACATCGCAAGGCTTAGCCGCGAAATAAGTTTATTAGGTAGGAGGGAAGTGCTTACCGGAAAGGCAAAGTTTGGAATATTTGGAGATGGAAAAGAGCTAGCCCAAATAGCTATGGCCAAGTTTTTTGAGGACGGCGATTGGCGCTCTGGTTACTACCGCGATCAAACTTTAATGATGGCTACTGGTCTGTTTAGTGCCGAAGATTTTTTTGCGCAGCTATACGGACAAACCGATGTTGAGCTAAACCCCGGAAATGCTGGTCGTTCATTTAACAACCATTTTGGTACAAGATCGCTAAACCCTGATGGGAGTTGGAAGAACTTAGCATCGATGAAAAACTCCTCGGCCGATATTTCTCCAACTGCAGGTCAGATGCCACGCTTGCTTGGATTGGCTTGGGCATCCAAACTTTATCGCAATAACAAGTCGTTGCATCAATTTTCATCATTCTCAAAAAAAGGAAACGAGGTGGCCTTTGGCACCATTGGCGATGCCAGTACCTCCGAGGGGCATTTCTTCGAAACAATAAACGCAGCGGCTGTATTGCAGGTTCCTATGGTTATGACGGTGTACGACGATGGCTACGGAATTTCTGTGCCCCGTGAATACCAAACCGCCAAGGGTAGTATATCTCAATTGCTGGCTGGTATTGACAAAGGTGAAAAGGATAGTACCGGTATGGTTATACTTAAGGCAAAAGGCTGGGACTATGCTGAGCTAATTAGCGTTTTTAAGAAAGGGGTTGAGCAGAGCCGTAAAAAGCATGTGCCGGTTCTTATTCACATCACCGAGATAACTCAGCCTCAGGGTCATTCTACTTCGGGTTCGCATGAGAGGTACAAATCGGCTGAGCGTTTACAGTGGGAGACGGATTATGATTGTAATCTTAAGTTTAGGGAGTGGCTTATTGAAAGTGGTTATGCTGTTGAGCAAGAGTTGGAGGAGATTGAGAAGAAAGCTCTGAACGATGCTCGTACGGCAAAGAATGATGCTTGGGATAAGTATACCAATCCTATTAAGGAAGAGCGCGATGCGCTTATGAGGATAATCGACAACCGTTCGTGCGTATGTAAACGCGAGCATATCGATAAGGTTGGATTGATTTCCGATGAGCTAAGAAAAATTCCAAATCCTATCCGTAAGGACAATATGAGCAGTGTGAAACGGATACTAAGGCATGTTTGTACCGATTGCACAATGCGAGAAAAATTACAGGCCGATCTTTCAGCATGGATGAAGGATAACTATATTAAGGCAAATGATTTGTATAGCACTCATCTATACTGCGAAACCGAAAAATCAGCATTAAAGGTAAAGCCAATTCCTGCAGTTTTTTCTGATAATTCGCCAGTTGTTAGCGGCCGCGAAGTGCTTCGCGATAACTGGGACAAGCAGTTCGAGAAGAATCCGTTACTGGTTGTTTTTGGCGAAGATGTTGGACAAATTGGTGGTGTTAACCAAACCTATGAGGGGTTACAGGAGAAGTATGGCGAGATTCGCATTATGGATACGGGCATTAGGGAAACTACTATTATTGGGCAAGGAATAGGCGCTGCTCTAAGAGGGTTGCATCCTGTTGCCGAGATTCAGTACTTCGATTACTTGTTGTATGCACTGCAAACCCTGAGCGACGATTTAGCCACTTTACGCTGGCGCACAAAAAATGGCCAGCAGGCGCCGCTAATTATCTCAACCCGCGGCCATAGGCTCGAAGGAGTTTGGCACTCTGGTTCGCCTTTGAGCATGGTGATAAACTCCATAAGGGGTATTTATGTCTGTGTTCCTCGTAACATGACGCAGGCAGCGGGAATGTATAATACGCTGCTCGAATCTGATGACCCCGCTTTGGTTATTGAACCCTTAAATGGGTATAGGCTTAAAGAGCGTATGCCAAATAATGTGGGCGAGTTTAAGGTTCCCCTTGGAATCCCCGAAATTCTTCAGGAGGGGAACGATATTACCCTTGTAACCTATGGTAGCTGCGTGCGGATTGCCCAGGAGGCTGTTGAGCAGCTGGCCGAGTTTGGTATCTCTGTTGAGTTAATCGATGTGCAAACATTGTTGCCTTTTGATATTCCAAACATCATTATCGATTCAATAAAAAAGACTAGCCGTGTGGCGTTTTTCGATGAGGATGTTCCTGGCGGTGCCACAGCGTTTATGTTGCAAAAAGTGCTCGAACAGCGCAATGGCTTTAACTTGCTCGATTCGCAACCCAGAACTATAACAGCCAAGGAGCATAGACCAGCCTATACCACTGACGGCGACTATTTCTCAAACCCAAATGCTGAGGATGTTTTTGAGACTATTTACGGGGTTATGCATGAGGTAGATCCAAGTCGCTATCCAAAGTTGTACTAACATGACTTTACGCAATTAGCTGTGCCCAATCTTAAGATTGGGCTTTTATTGCCTATTGATTTACCTCCTATTGGCACATAAAAATAGGGCATTATTTTGCCTTTAATGCTGGACTGCGCAAGTTGACCTAACACCTCTTCTTTTTCCATTATTCTACTTAACCTTTTGGATATGAGCTATATTATGCCTATGATATAGAGTACTCAAAATGTTTCTCGTAGAACAAAACGAGGAGGAATATAAAATTTTTTCTAACCCATAAATTAAATTAAAACTTAATATGATTACAAAAAAGGAGTTTTTAAAATTATCTAATGTTCATGATGCTACTTGCATCTCGATTTATATACCTACGCACAGGGCGGGCGAACCCACCCTTCAGGGGCAGGACGCTTTAAGTTTGAAAAATCAGCTTAAGGAAATTACCCGAAAGTTGAAAGATAAAGGCTTGGGCGATCGAGAGATTGATACCTTGATTAAGCCAGCGGAAGCGTTAATTGAGGATGGTGAATTTTGGCGACATCAATCAGATGGATTGGCCATTTTTATTACCTCTGATGTTTTTAAAAAATTTACGGTTCCAATTAAGTTTCAGGCATGCACTTATTTGTCTGACAACTTTTATTTGCTGCCATTAATACCGTTGTTTAACGACGATGGTTTATTCTATCTTTTAACACTTAAGCCAGATGGAGTGAAGTTTTACGAGGGTACCCGATACTCAATAACCGATATAGATGTAACGGACATTGTGCCTTCTGCAGTTGAAAACATTGCAGGCTACGATTTTGAGCCAGAGTCTGTCAAGTTTCGCGTACAGCAAGGACACAAAGGAGCGGGAGTCCATCATGGGTACGATAAGGCAAGCGATGACGCTGAGAATAGTTTGCTGCGCTTTTTCCGGGAGGTTGATAGTGGATTAATGACCATATTGCATGACAACCAGAAACCCCCATTGGTGCTTGTTTGCCTCGATTCGCATTTTTCTGTTTACCGCAACGTAAATTCTTACCGAACTCTTTTCCCAAAGAACATTTCAGGAAATCCTGATGCATTTGATGTTTTTTCTCTACACGGACAGGCATGGGACGTGTTGCAATCGCACTTTAGGGAAAAACGTAAAGATAAAATCAGTCTGTTTTTACAGGAGCAAGACTCGAAAACTGTTTCATCACAAATCGAAGATATAGTGCCAGCTGCCTTCGATGGTCGAATAGATACCCTGTTTATTCAAACCAATACAGATATTTATGGCAAATACAATAAGGAGAGCCGAAAGGTTAAGTTGCTTGAACAAAACGAAGCCAGTTCAGATAATTCATTATTAAACTTGATTGCTGTGCATATTATTGATCAGGGTGGATCGGTTTATTTTGTAGAAAAGGAGGATATGCCCGATAAAACTTCAAAATTAAATGCCCTGCTCAGATATTAACTAAAAGAAAGTTTTTTTGAGGTATATTTTTAGTTTCATACCGCAGGTAAGTAATTGTCTTTTCAGTTAGTCTGTCCTGATTTCATTTGCTTCTCCATTCCCTCACCTAGTCCTAGGGCAAGGTTGAGGGTTTTGTGAAAAAAGTATATTGATAAAGATCATCGTTTTTAGAAAGCACGCTCACCCTGGAAAGTTTGATGGACAGGTGTTTGAACATTAACTTTGATCTAAAATCACATAATAAAAAAAACTTGAATTTATGAACTGGTTAAACAACATTAAGATAAGAACAAGATTAAACGCCATAATGAGCGTTCTTGTTCTTTTGGTTTTACTCATCTTCGCCTATTTTGCCTACACTACGCTGGAAAGCCAGGTTAATAATTCAACAGATGATCGTATGCGTGAACAGGTTGAAGATTTGGTTGAACTAATTGATGTAGAACTAAAAGGCAATCAGAGGCAGGTAGAGATATCGATGCACCTGGCTAGTAATTTCTTTAAACGTCAAGGCGATTTGATGATATCTACCGACGAAAAGGTTAGCTATAATGTTGTTAATCAGTCTACAAAAGCAACTATGCCTGTTTCGGTAAACCTTTGGAATATCGAAGGTACTACGGTTCAGAATAATTTTGGGATTGTTGATAATATCTCATTAATGGGTGTCCCAACAGCCACAATTTTTCAGAAAACTGATTTAGGCTATCTCAGGATATCAACAAATGTGCGAAACGAGGATGGTGGTCGTGCTATTGGGACGTATGTTCCATTTGATAGTCCCGTGGTTAAAGCAATTGAGAAGGGAGAGGTTTATTTGGGAAGGGCTTGGGTTGTAAACGATTGGTATCTGACAGCCTATGAGCCGATTAAGTATAATGGAGAGGTAGTGGGTATGCTATATGTAGGTATGCCCGAGAAGGATCTTCAAGGGATTAGCAGTTTTTTTAGCAGTAAGAAATATTTTGAAAGTGGCTACCCCTATATTGTTGGTTCCGATGGAACCATAATTGTGCATCCAACTGATGCCAAAAAGGATATTAGTGGAGAAGAGTTTTTTAAAACCATGAATAGGATCAAGGGCAACGAGACTCTGGAAATGAAGTATGTGACTGAAGGGAAAAGGAAGATTCAGTATTATAAGTACTATGAGCCAATAGATGCTTTTGTGGCTGTGAGTTTTGGTGTTTCTGAGATGAGAGGAGCAATTAAAAGGCTTCAGCTCTCTTTCGTAGTCATACTAGTTTTGGCAGTTGCTTTGATTATACTCGTTCTCATGTATCTTGTTCGGTCAATGGTTAATTCTTTGAGAAAAGGGATTGATTTTGCCGCCAAAATAGCAGAAGGCGATTTGACAGCAACCATAGATGTTTACCAAAAGGATGAAATTGGAGAGTTGGCTTCAGCGCTTAGAAGCATGATAGAGAAGATTAAAGATATTGTTGAGAATATTAAAAGCGGAGCCGATAGTATAGCTGGTGCAGGAAACGAGGTTAGTTCAGCATCGCAGCAACTCTCGCAGGGTGCTAACGAGCAGGCATCGGCTGCCGAAGAGGTGAGTAGCTCAATGGAGCAGATGGCCGCAAATATTCAGCAGAATACGGACAATGCCCAGCAAACCGAGAAAATATCGCTTGATGTTTCAAATGGTGTTCAAAAGGTGGGTGTTGGGGCTCAGGAAAGTTTGTCATCCATTCAATCTATTGCAAATAAAATTAGTGTAATTAATGACATCGCCTTCCAAACCAATATACTTGCCCTTAATGCTGCTGTTGAGGCAGCCCGTGCGGGCGAGCATGGCAAAGGGTTTGCAGTTGTTGCCGCTGAGGTTCGTAAACTGGCAGAGCGCAGTAAAGTGGCTGCTGATGAAATAGTTGCTCTTGCAAACCAAAGTGTAGATGTTACCGAGAGCGCATCGGCGTTAATGGGTGACCTTGTTCCTAATATTGAAAAAACGGCCAAACTTGTTCAGGAGATCGCAGCAGCAAGTACTGAACAGAATTCGGGTGCCGATCAGATTAACAATGCCATTCAGCAGCTTAATCAGGTTACTCAACAGAATGCCGCAGCAAGTGAGGAACTTGCAACTAGTTCCGAAGAACTGAGCAGTCAAGCAGAGCAGTTGAAAGATTTAATATCGTTTTTTAAGGTTGAAGAATCGGGGAAGGGTTATGTCCCTAGAGTAAAATCAGCAGTAAAACCAGAGGTTAGGCAACAAGTTAAGCATCAAAATATAGTTGAACGTAAAGTTATTCCACAAACCTCTAAATCTAGGGGTATTCAGTTAAAGGGATTTGATAATCCTAAATTGGATGAGGGATACGAGAAGTTTTAGTTTTTTCATGATTTCTTAGGTAAGGGGGCGCACTAGTTGTTGCCCCTTTTTTTAGTGATATTATTCTGTAATTTTTATTAGAGGATATCTATCAGACTATTCGTAGAAAGTTAATGAAACTAAAACAATAAGTGTCGGAATTTAACCGGTAAATAAAGTGAGGGAAACATTGTTTCTGTGAGCAGAAAGTGAATTAGGCTATGCATTTGCTTGCTGAAGGTCTCCTCTGTCGATTAGTAGTAATCACCCAAAATAGGAATATACTGAGAGCAGAAGATGAATTACATTTTTCCGCCTGTGCACTCCGTCATAATCATTCTACACGCGTTTTTGTTACCCATGCTACAAGCTTTGTGGAAATCGGGGCAGGCTTTAATCTTATCGCCCGATCGTAAGTAAGCCATACCTCGGTTGTAGTAAGCCGTGGCATTATCGGGGTTTAGGTCAATGGCTTTATTGTAATCAGCTATGGCCTCTTCAAACATACCAAGTCGATAGTTTGCGAATGCTCTGTAGTTTAGCGCAGAAGAGTTTCTAGGGTTATCCTCTAGTGCATCAGTAAAATCTTGTAAAGCATCGTCATAATTCTCATTTTGCATATTGGCCACACCCCTATTTATGTAGAGTTGAATACTTATAGAGCCTCCACTAAACCCGATGCCCTTATCAAAACTGTTTATTGCCTTGGCATAATCGCTCTTAAGGTTGTAAAGAATTCCTTCCCTAAGATAAAATTCAGGATTATTAGGATAGTAACGTATTGCATTTTCAATATGCTTTTGAGCATTTTTTAGGTTGTTGCTTAGCAGTGATGCCCTGATTATGCCCGAGAGGGCTGCGGTATCTCTAGGTTCCTGAACCAGAACTTGGGAAAATAAATTAATGGCCTCATTATACTCTCGAACCTCCAGTTTCTCGAACCCCATAGCTAAAAGGTTAATCCCTTGAGAAAATCCTAGTTGATGTAAACTTAGCAGAAAGACCAGCGTTAGTATATGTTGTGCTCTTATCATTTGTGGTAGTAAAGAGTTAAGCGTTCTAGTTTGATATGGTAGTTTCAAATTTTGTTCGGTTTGCAATTGCCCTTCCAAGTGTAATCTCGTCTGTGTACTCTAAATCATCACCAAAAGCTACCCCCCTTGCAATAATAGAAACAGAAACAGGGAACTGATTAATTTTCTTAAAGATATAAAAATTTGTTGTATCTCCTTCAAGTGTGGCACTCAATGCCAATATAACTTCTTTTACGTGACCTAACTCAATTTTGTTTACCAAATTGCCGATGTTAATATCGGCGGGGCCAATACCCTCCATGGGGTTTATAACGCCCCCTAGCACATAGTACAAACCGTGGTATTGGTTAGTTGCCTCAATCGATAAAACATCTTTAATGCTCTCAACTACACAGATTTTAGATGAATCGCGGTTCGGATTGGAGCAAATTGAGCAGGTTTCAGTATCGGAGATGCTGTTGCACTGTTTACAGTACTTTACTTCCAATTTTAGCGTTGTTATTGCCTTTGAGAATTGGGTTACCTCTTCAGTTGGTTGTCGTAACAGGTGAAGCACTAGGCGTAAAGCAGTTTTTTTGCCAATGCCTGGCAATTTTGAGAACTCATCAACGGCATTCTCTAGAAGTTTTGAGGGAAAACTCTGTATATTCATCATAGTTAATTCGTACTAGTGCAAATCTACAAATAATCAGCAAAAGCAAGGCATAAGAAAAAGTTTTTTATCCCACCTTTTTTCTCTAGTATTGCAGGAATATCAATAGAGGTTGCGATGGAGCCAATTTGGGTGATACTTATCATTGCTTTATATTTCGGGGTTTTACTGTTAGTAGGGGCTTATACAGGTCGTAATGCTACTAACGAATCGTTTTTTTTAGGTAACCGGCAATCTCCCTGGTATGTGGTTGCTTTTGGTATGCTGGGTGCTTCGTTGTCGGGTGTAACGTTTATTTCAGTTCCGGGTTATGTTGGCGACAGTCAGTTTTCTTATCTGCAACTTGTTATGGGCTACTTGTTGGGCTATTTTGTTGTTGCCAACGTACTTTTGCCCTTGTACTACAGGCTTAATCTAACGTCAATTTATACCTATCTTGATACCCGATTCGGCTTTTTTAGTTACAAAACTGGTGCGACTTTCTTCTTAATATCCAGAGTAATCGGTGCTTCGTTCCGATTGTTTTTGGTGGCTACTGTGCTGCAAGTTAGCGTTTTTAATGCTTGGGGCGTTCCCTTTCTTGTTACGGTTATTGTTACAATACTGCTTATTTGGTTATATACAAATAGAGGGGGCATTAAAACCATTATCTGGACAGATACCCTGCAAACAACAGTTTTGCTCACCGCTGTTGTGCTCACTATTTATTTTTTGGCTCAAAAGATGGACTTATCATTTGCCCAAATGGTTCAGGTTATTAACGATAGTGAGTATAGTCGAACCTGGTTTTTTGATGATTGGAATGATAAACGCCATTTCATCAAGCAGTTTTTTAGCGGGGCATTTATTACCATTGTAATGACTGGACTTGATCAGGATATGATGCAGAAGAACCTCAGTTGTAGAAATATTTGCGATGCCAAAAAGAATATGTATTGGTATGGGTTTGCCTTTTTGCCAGTGAATCTGATATTCCTTTCGCTGGGAGTACTGCTTTTTATCTTTGCGCAGCAGCAGGGTATCCCTATTCCGGAACAAACTGATGAACTTTTTCCAATAATTGCAACTCAGGGATACTTGCCCAAAGCGGTGAGTATACTCTTTATTCTTGGCATTGTTGCTGCTGCCTATTCAAGTGCCGATTCGGCGCTAACAGCACTTACAACATCGTTTACTGTTGATATCCTTAATCCTAAAAACAAGACGGAGGCTGAGCTGAAAAGTATTCGCCGTGTTGTTCATATATCCATATCAATTCTGATTGCTGTTGTTATTATGATATTTAGAGCGGTAAATGATCAGAGTGTTATTAGTGCAATTTTTACTGTGGCTGGATATACCTATGGTCCACTTTTAGGTTTGTATGCTTTTGGACTATTTACCCGATTCAAGGTAAGGGATAAATGGGTTCCCGTAGTGGCAATTCTTTCTCCTATTTTTTGCTATTTCCTTTCAACGTATTCAGAGATTTTGTTCAATGGCTATAAGTTTGGCTTCGAACTATTAATTGTGAATGGTGCTTTTATGTTTTTTGGATTACTATTGCTGAGCAAAAGAGGCGAGAGGGTTGAGAGAATATAGGTTTTTTGTTAAACTATCCGTGCCTAATTATCAGAATAATGGAGCAAAACCTACATCAATAGAAAAGCAATATTTCGGTTTTGTGTTTTTTCTATTGCTTATTGGGAGCAATAGGATAGGGAGGCAATGCCGAAATTATGCCCAATGAGAGGTTGTTCAGAGACAAATCGAACTGTTTTTTCCATGGCACAAGCGTTTTTAATAATTGTTCTTTGTCCTCATCCAAAACCCATTCAGAAAAATCAGGATTAATTATTTCCTGAAGAAACAAAACAGATTCCTATTGTTTGCAATACTAGTGTTCATCAAAAATATTGATTGTCTCTTTTACTTAATATGCATTCAATAAATGCGTATCTTTGCAAGTTGTCAGTAGAAGTTGAAATTTAAATCTTAGTATGGTAGTTTACAGCAGGTTAACACTTAGAGACGTATTAGTTACATCGGCAGCGCAGTTTCCCGATAGACCATCGCTTTCGTTTGTTGGTGGTAAGAGCATTACATATAGCGACATGTCAATTATTGTTCGCAATATCTCGAGTTTACTCATTACACTAGGTGTTGAAAAGGGCGATAGGGTTGCATTGTTAGGTGAGAATAGCCCCAACTGGGGTATTGCATATTTTGCAATAACCAGTATGGGTGCAGTGGTTGTACCTATCCTTCCCGATTTTACTCATCACGAGGTTAAGAACATAATTGAGCATAGTCAGGCTAAGGTTGTTTTTACCAGTGCCAAGCAATTTCCAAAAGTTCAGAATGAAGCTAAGGCCGGTTCTCCCGATATTGTTTTGTTGAATACCTTAGATGTTGTAGAGCCTAAAACACAGTCCTCCGATTTGCCAACGGATTATGAAACTCCAGAACCTCTTGCAAATATCGACTTTACAAGCTTGGAGATACCAGAGCCCATGGAGGAGGATTTGGCTGCAATTATCTACACCTCAGGCACCACTGGCAGACCAAAAGGGGTAATGCTTAGCCATAAGAATTTAATCTCAAATTGTTTGTCAACCTTCCAAATTCAGAGTATTTCATCATCCGATAGGTTGCTTAGTATCCTTCCTCTTTCACATACTTATGAGTGCACAATTGGTTTTATAATGCCTATTATGCGTGGTGCGTCTCTTTACTATCTTCAAAAGCCAGCTACTGCCTCAGTACTGTTACCCGCTATGCAGCAGGTTAAGCCAACCATGATGTTGGTAGTACCGTTAATTATCGAAAAGGTTTTTAGGGGTAAGGTTTTGCCCGAGTTAACAGCATCAAAGTTTATGACAAAGCTTTATGGTTATAGCTTGTTCAGAAAGCTATTACATAGAATTGCTGCCAAAAAACTTTATAAAGCATTTGGTGGTGAACTCCATTTTTTTGGTATTGGAGGATCGAAATTATCTGCGGATGTTGAACGATTTCTTTATGAGGGTAAATTTCCATACTCAATTGGTTATGGGTTAACGGAAACATCTCCTCTGCTAGCTGGATCATCCCCCAAAACCGTTAAATTTAGATGTGCAGGTACTTCATTGCCAGGTCAAGAGTTGAAGATTGCCAACCCAAATCCAGAAACTGGCGAAGGTGAGGTATGGGCACGAGGTGCAAATGTGATGATTGGCTACTATAAAGAACCCGAACTGACCAAAGAAGTTTTAACTGATGATGGTTGGTTTAAGACCGGCGATCTTGGGTATATGCATAAGAATGGTGCTTTAGAGCTTAGAGGCAGGTTAAAGAATATGATTGTTGGGGCAAGTGGAGAGAATATCTATCCCGAGGATATTGAGGAAGTAATTAACTCTCACTCGCTTGTGCTAGAATCATTGGTGTATGAAATAGGAGGGAGGCTAGAGGCTAAGGTTCTGTTAAACTATGAGTTGCTAGAGGCTAAATATGCTGATTTTAAAAAGGCTGCAAAGGAAATGCAGGATTCAATTGGCGATAGCATTAATGAGATAATGGATGAAATAAAGTTGCACGTAAATACTCGTGTAGCGGCGTTCTCTCGTCTATCTGTTGTTGTTGAGCAGATTGAACCCTTTGAGAAAACACCTACGCATAAGATAAAGCGGTTTATATACGCCCCAGATTATTGTGTTTAGTGCTAACTCCTTATTATAGTACATCAAGGAGTTCTTCCAGTTTAACCCCTCTGGAACCTTTTAGTAGAATAATTTGATTGTTAATTGGCTCTTTCTTAAGGTGGCTTTTTAGATCATTTGCTTTTACAAACCAATGCTTTGGATTGCTGGTAATGTTCCTGTAATTTTCGCCAACTGTATATACAGTTTCGAATAGTTCTTTCGCCAATTGGTAAGCCCGCTCATGTTCTGCTCTGGCATATTCCCCTAGTTCAAGCATCTCGCCAAGAATAACAGTTTTAGCGTTCTTATGCTTAATAGAATGGAAGTTTAAAAGAGCAACTTCCATGCTACTTGGGTTTGCGTTATAGGCATCGAGCACAATTGTATTATGCTCTGTCTCTATTATTTGCGATCGGCTGTTTTGTGGGGTGTAGTTTTCAATTGCATGCAGGCAACTCTCGATGCTAATCCCAAAGTATTGTCCTACTGATATGGCTGCAATAATATTCTCAATATTGTACTCTCCAACCATTTGGGTGCTTAACCCTAATTTTTTGTCATTGCCTACAACCTCAAAGTTTAGAAAATTGCCTTGGCTGGGAATAGCCTGTGCATTAATTGTTTGATTGTTGTACCCAATAATACTGCTAAAATTGTACTGAACCAAAAGTTTGTTTAGAATCTGATTTTTCTCGTTTACAAACACTACTCCGTTATTACTTGCTAAGAATTGGTATAGTTCCGATTTGGCCTTTCCAACGCCTTCAATCGAACCAAACCCCTCCAAATGTGCCTTGCCGATATTGGTAATGAGACCATGGGTTGGCTTTGCAATGGAGCATAAAGCCTCTATTTCACCAATGTGGTTGGCTCCCATTTCAATAATTGCAATTTGATGCTGAGGTGTTATAGAGAGTATGGATAAGGGGACTCCGATATGGTTATTGAGATTGCCTTTGGTTGCAAATGCATTAAATTGTACCGAAAGGATTCTTAGTATAAGCTCTTTAGTGGTGGTTTTGCCATTGCTGCCTGTTAACCCAACAACTGGGATATTAAGCGATTTTCTATGCTTTTTTGCTAGGTCTTGGAGGAATATCAGGGTATTTGGCACATACTCAATGTTGTGCTTGCCCCTGAGGGTTGGGTCATCACAAATAGCCATGGAAGCTCCTTTACTTAAAGCATCTTCTGCAAAGATATTGCCATTGTAATTTTCTCCTTTAAGGGCAAAAAATATGCAGTTGCCCTCTACTTCTCTACTATCTATGCACGGTTTATATCCTTGCTGAATGAGGTTGTGAACTTTTATTAATGTTTCCATTGGCTGGTACAAAAAAGAGACCTCATTACTTAAATGAGGTCTCTTGGTATTCTATTGTGAAAATTATTATTTGTATCCGGTTTGCGAACCAACGGCCTCCATTGCGCAACGGAAACCAATATCGTTGGTAGATGATTCTTCATCTAAAAACCTGCGAGTACCTGGGCTTAACCAGTATGCTCTGTCGCGCCATGAACCACCTTTGTAAACCCTAACCTTATCGTTTACCAACGATGTCATACCATCTTTTGGTCTATCCTCTCTAGTTGTTTCTCCTTGATAATACATGCGGGTTGAGTTCTCTGATTTGTCTGTACCTTCGTAATAATCAATGCTTGATGCAAGGTCACCATCGAGGTGGTTAACGTAGTATGCTTTATTGTAGTTTCTACGATCAGCAGCTTCTTCTGGAGTTACTTCTCTGTAGCGTACACGTCCTAAACTGTCAACGCTTTTGAGCGATCCATCTTCGTTAGTATCAAGTGTTTTGAAGGTATTACCACGGAATGGTCTAAATTCGTCAAAATCATCGAATGAATGTGCCCGATATACATCAAGAACCCACTCGTTTACGTTCCCTGCCATGCAGTATAGCCCGTAATCATTTGGCCAGTAACTTCTAACTGGCCCAGGGATTGGCTCATGGTCGTTTAAGTTTCCAGCAACACCCATATAGTCACCTCGTCCCCGAACAAAGTTGGCCATCATTTTACCTCTGTGTTTTGATGAACTATTCCTAACGTTATGCCCGTTCCATGGATATATTTTCCTCTCAACTACTCTTTCATCGTACGTATTGCCTATAAGGCCAGAGGCTGCAAATTCCCATTCAGCTTCAGTTGGGAGCCTATACTTGGGAAGAAGTAGTCCATCTTCAAAGGTAATCCTTCTACCTTCCTCTTCGCCAGGTTTAAGGCTTGGCTTATTTTTTCTAACAGAAGCTTCGTACATACCTAAGAGATAGGCGTCTGTATTGAAGTTTTCGGCATCAACTTGCTGTAAATCAAGGTTTATGTAGCCCGCCTTAACAAGAATCATTTCGTTTACCCTGTCGGTACGCCATAATGCATAGTCGTTTGCTTGAACCCAACTAACGCCAACAACAGGAAAATCGTTATAGGCTGGATGTCGTAAATAATTGTTTACGTATGGTTCATTGTATCCTAAAGGACTTCTCCAAACCAGAGTATCGGGAAGAGCCTTTTTGTGTACGCTTGGATAGGACACATAAACCCTTTTTAGCCAGAAAAGGTATTCGCGGTAGTCCTTGTTTGTAACTTCGGTTTCGTCCATGTAAAACGATGCAACAGTAACCCTGCGTTGTACGCTGTTCCAATCATACATTAACTCCTCTTCAGTTCTACCCATAATAAAGGTACCCCCTTCAATAAAAACAAGTCCGG
>JAQUJY010000034.1 GCA_028680705.1 Bacteroidales bacterium | reverse complement strand
CTACCCTAAATCCTCGAAACGCTAAACCCGTTCCGCTGAACCGGGCTGCAAAGGTAATCAAAGTTTTCATCCCTGCAAGCGCACAACACAAAAAAATAACTTTTTGTTACCTTTTTTTTAATCCCCCCTCAAAAAACCTCCGCGCCTACAAAACAACCAAAGAACCCTGCCAAAGCGGGTGCAAATATAACGCTTCCAAATCCAAATAACCAAATAATTATTGAAGTTTTTTTAAGATAAATGCGGCATATTTGATTATCAAATATTTAGGATACAAAAAAAAGTAATAAAATAATACTCCAATTTTATATGCATAGAAAACCATACCTTATATTATACAAAGGGCGAAACCTTAGTTTCGCCCTCAGATATATTAGATGTTACTAGAAAATTACTTTTGAGGCGCATTCTTTAAAACCTCAACCAAAAACTTCCAAAACATATCAACCGTATCAATCTTTACCTTCTCGTCGGGCGAGTGTGGATAACGAATAGTAGGTCCAAACGAAATCATTTCAAGGTTTGGATAGATTCCTCCTAAAATACCACATTCAAGACCAGCATGAATTGCCTTGATCTCTGGTATTTTACCCCAGTTTTTATTGTAAACATCGCTCATAACCTTAAGAATTGATGAGTTCAAGTTTGGTTTCCAGCCTGGGTATGCACCTGTAAATTCAATTTCAGCATCTGCCATTTCGAATACTGAAGCAATTTTTTCTGCAAGCGCTTCTTTTGAAGAATCCACTGAACTACGCAATAAGCATTGAGTATAGATAAATCCATTCTCAGAATAAACTCTAGCTAAATTTGTAGATGTCTCCACTAAACCGGGCATAGAGTCGCTCATTCTAATTACTCCATTCGGGCAACCGAAAACTGCGCGAATTATACTCCATTGTGCCTTTGAATCGATAACATTCTTGGGTGCATCTACCTTTTGAATCTGAAAATCTAAATCGGGCTCAACGGCTGAAAACTCATCTTTATAAACTTTAACCTGATTCTTGACTGCCTGCTCTAGCGCTGAATAGTTTGATTTGGGTACACCAAGTACAACAAAAGCTTCGCGAGGAATTGCATTTCTTAAACTACCACCATCAATACTTGAGATACGAATGCCAAACTCCTTCTCTGCATGGCGCAAGAAACGGAACAGTAACTTTATGGAGTTGGCTCTTCCTGAGCTAATATCCATTCCTGAGTGGCCTCCCTTTAACCCTGTTAATGAGAGTTTTGAAAACTGATAATTTTCGGGTGTAGCCTCCTCTTTATACTTAAGCTGAATATTTGCATCCACTCCGCCTGCACAACCTACATATAATTCTCCCTCGTCTTCAGAATCTAAGTTGATAAGAATATCTCCCTTTAAAACACCTGGTTTAAGGTTGAATGCGCCAGTCATCCCCGTTTCCTCATCGATGGTAAAGAGTCCTTCGATTGGGCCATGGACTAACGACTTATCCTCAAGAGCGGCCATTGCTGCGGCGACGCCTATGCCGTTGTCAGCACCTAAGGTTGTCCCGTCTGCTGTAACCCACTCGCCATCAACATAGGCCTCAATAGGGTCTTTAGTAAAATCGTGTGTTTTATCACTATTCTTCTGCGGAACCATATCAAGGTGTCCCTGAAGAATAATTCCTTTTCTATTCTCCATTCCAGCAGTTGCTGGTTTGCGAATTATAACATTGCCAACCTCATCAACAATGGTTTCAAGCCCAAGGGTTTTTCCGAAATTTATCACAAAATCAACAGCTGCCTTCTCGTGCTTAGAAGGACGTGGAATTTGAGTCAAACTATGGAAATGCTTCCATACAATTTTTGGCTCAAGGTTTGTAATTGAGTTGCTCATAGTTAAGATATTTTTATTATTAGAAATTTAATGTTGATAAAGGTACAAGTTTTTTCGATATTCTATTGTTTTTCCCTGCCTGAAAGTATCTGCAGAAGCAAACTATATAAAGAAAAAAGCAGTGCCATATTACTGATAATATGACACATGTACAAACACAATGTTTTATAATACTTGGAAAAGAACAATTTGTTTTTAGCTTTGTTTAATTATTTAGTTATTAATACGAATATAGTTATCTGTATATTTACATATTACTCAAACATAACGAATCAACCATGAAAAAGAACTTATTATTGTTTTTAAGCGTTTTGACTATCAGCTGCACAGCCCACTCACAAAAAAAGGAAGTTGGGGATGTGAAATGGTATACATTTGAAGAGGCTATCAAACTCAATAGTGAAACTCCAAAAAAAATATTTATTGATGTTTACACTGATTGGTGCAGCTGGTGCAAAGTAATGGATCAAAAAACATTTAGCCATCCAGATATTGCAGCTTATTTAAATGAGCATTACTACCCAGTAAAGTTTAATGCAGAATCGAGCGAACCGATTTCTTTCAGTGGAACAATTTTCAACAAGGGTCAAGGCAGAAGAAGCCCACACGAACTAGCTGCAGCGCTTTTACAGGGTAAAATGTCATACCCATCTGTTGCCTATCTGGACGAGAACAATCAGCTACTAACATCTGTCCCTGGTTATGTTACTCCTGTCCAAATTGAGCCGATTTTAGTGTTTTTTGGTGAAGATCATTACAAAACAGAAAAGTGGGAAGATTTTCAGAAGAAATATATTGGTAAAATAAACGAATAGACTGAACCATATATAACTATACTTAATAAGGCTGGAAGTTAAACCAGCCTTATTTATTCCTTATACTATACTTCTCTATTACTTAAAATCAAAAAACAGATTTTCATTTTGCATGTAGAAATCGGAAGGGATTCTTACCAAAGGGCCAAACTGATATAAACTCACTATTTTGCTGTATAACTCCCCCTTCGAATCAGAAATCTTTACTTTAGCAGGTACTGGCATGCGATAATAAAAAGCATCGCGCTTTTGCTTATCAATCTCAAGCGACAAACTATTTAGGATACCAATATTCTTCCAATTACTATCTGAAGACACTTCTATAAGCACAGGACTACCGCTTAAATCGGAAGCAGAAAGCACACCTTTTGTACGTGAGAATCGGAAGAGGATTGCTCTTCCATTATCCTGTTTTACGGGTAAGAAATCGACCTCATGAACTTGTTGTTTTACAAAATGCTTCCCAGTAAAAAGTGATAAATACTCTTGTTCAAGTCTCGAAATCTCATCGAACACTTCCTTCACAGCACTACCTTCGGCAATAAAATCGGCATCTCCAGATATCAGTTCAAACCTTCTTTTCCGCAACGAGAAGATAAAACTTGCTGCTTCTCTAGCCTTATCCTCAGCCGATTTTTCGATAAAAATATCCTTATGAACAGGAACACGAACGAAAGTGCTATCCTGAAAAGTCCTTGAATAATGGGTTGTTCTCTCCGATGCAATAAATGGTGTATGAGATAAATCGGTGTATAAATCCGCATAGAGCTCAGAATTTGAGGGATTATTGAGCGACGAGTTAGATTGAAATTGTGCTTTATGAATGGGAATAACTAACCCTTTATTAGAAAGAGTAAGATAACCTATGCTACTGGCTGAATTCATTTCAACAACAAATAATGCTTCCATATCGGGAACAGAGCCCTCACTAATCCCAAAAGAAACCATAGACCACTCGTTATTCGCCTGCGACAGGACATTATCGATACCTAAATATTTTTTAGCATACTGTGAATACGGCCCAGGAATATACACCCGATGCTCGGCAGTAACCGTCACCAGAAGGTTAGTTGATGGCAGCGTGTATACCATTCCTTTTGAAGTAAGGCTTAAAGCCTGTTCTACAGGCATAACCGACGCTATTTTTTTAGAGCAGGCACTTGCAAACAGTCCTAACACTACTAAAAATACAATGCGATTTATTTTCATATCTACTCTTATTTGAATTAAGAATTATTTTTTTGTGAATTGGTTATAAAAATGTCCTAACGCAGCGCTTAGCGCACTTGAAATATCAGCAGCAACTATAGAACCACCCCCCTTAGCTTCGAGAGCCAAATCTGCTGCTTTGCCATGCAAATAAACACCTAAAACGGCAGCTTTTATGGGCTTTAAACCTTGACCTAAAAGAGAAACTATAATACCCGTTAATGAATCGCCACTCCCAGCTGTTGCCATTGCTGAATTTCCGGTTGAGTTAAAATATACCTGTCCGCTTGGGCACAAAATTTGCGTATGAGCACCCTTTAATACAATAATTATAGAATACTGTGCAGCAAACCTTTGCGCTTGTGCTAGCCTACTATAACCAGAATCAGTTTTGCCAAATAACCGATTAAACTCTCCTACATGCGGGGTAATAATTGTGCTTTGAGGTAACAACTTTATTAACTCCAAATTGGTTGCAATTATATTTAATCCATCGGCATCAATTACCAAAGGGCATTTATTTTTTTGGAGAAATTGTTTAAAACCCACCATGGTTTGTGGGTGCGTGCCCAGCCCGGGTCCAATGGCAATTGCGTTATACTTTCCATCCAAGTTTGCATTGGTAAAATAATGCTCGTTCATATCAATATCAACAATTGCCTCTGGCAGGGCTTGTTGAACTATTGACAAACCTCCCTGGGGTACATGTACGCTAACTAGCCCTGCACCTGCCATAAGGCAAGATTTTGCGCTAATTATTGCAGCACCATACATCCCATGACACCCAGCAATAATTAGACAATGTCCCCTGAGCCCTTTGTGATCAAATTTGTTTTTATGCGGAAGGTTATCAAAAATATATTGCTCATCAACAAGAAAATAGGGCGATGAAACCTCACAAATAGCCTTTGGATGCAAGCCAATATCGACAACAACCCACTGACCAACATATTGATCATTCTCTGGAAAAAAGAAACTTACCTTTGGAAACTGTATTGCTATAGTTACTGCTGCTCTATAAACAGTATTCTGATTGGGGAATGGGTTACCCTCACTATATAAACCCGAGGGAATATCAATTGCCACTCTATCGGTTTCTTGCTCATTTAAATAGCCCACCAGCTGCTCGGCAACTCCTGAAAGAGGCCTGGTTAAGCCAGAACCAAAAAGGCTGTCGACTACCACCCCACTTTTGGAAATTTGCGGAAAGTCACTTGGACTATCAATATAAGAAAGAGTAACCACCCCCTGTCGTTCCAACCGTTCGATATTAATCAAACTATCGGGTGAATAGCTACTTGATTCAAGAACGTAAACCTTCACGTAATAGCCCAACAAGACCAAATGTCGCGCAAGCGCAATGCCATCGCCCCCATTATTGCCTGGGCCAGCAAAGATGAATACAGGGCGGCTAGCAGAATACAAGCCTACATAAGCCTGCATTAACGCTACAGATGCACGCTCCATAAGATCTATGGATTTGACTGGTTCATGCTCTATGGTATAACCATCAATCTGCCTAGTTTGTGCGCCTGTAAAAATTTTCATTGCAAAGCATATAATGTTAAAGCAAATATAAGGTTTTAGAAATTAATAAAATGTTCTGCATAATTTAATAATCTTTAAAAAATGGTAACTTGGGCGGTTAAATTCAAACTTACATCAATGAACACTTTTTATCTGGAAAGCGAATACATACCGTTAATAGGATTACTTAAGGCTGTACGAATTGCGAGCAGCGGTGGCGAGGCACAAATGCTTGTTGAACAAGGTTTAGTTACACTAAATGGAAAACCAGAAAACAGGAAACGTGCAAAGCTAAGAGACGGAGACATTGTAAATTGCAATGGTATTGAAATTGTGATAAAGGCAAAATAACTTTTATGAGATATTGGTTAGCCATAGTATTTTCCTTACAATTCTTATTTGCTTTAGGTCAAAGCAAATACTACATTGGCTTTACCAATAAAGATGACACCCCATATTCCATTGAAAATCCGGATGATTATCTCACATCCAGAGCAATTGAACGACGTAAAAAACAGTCAATCCCAATCAATACTGATGACCTGCCTGTAAATCCAACCTATATCGAATCCATAAAATCTTGTAGAGCCAAAGTTCTTTACACCCTTAATTGGTTTAATGGTACTATTGTAGAGATTGAGAATCAGAATGATCTTACTCAAATTGCCAACCTTCCTTTTGTAAGCGAGATTAAAGAGGTGTATAACTCTTCGGTAACTAAAATTTCGATCCCCGAGTTTGACATACTACCAGCAGTTCCTAAAGCCCAAGGCATTAACGACTACTATAACTATGGATTATCTACCCAGCAAATAAAGATGCTAAATGGTCACATTTTACATAATAACGGTTATAGAGGGCAGGGTATGCTAATTGCTGTGATAGATGCGGGTTTTAGCAATGCCAACAGCATTTCAGGATTAAGCAGTTTGTGGACTGATGGCCGGGTTGTTCTTGTTAGAGATATTGTTAATCCAGCATCTAATCTGTTTGAGGAGCACTCCCATGGCACCATAGTTCTTTCCGCATTGGCCAGCTATTTACCCAATGAACTGATTGGAAGTGCTCCAGAAGCAAAATATGCCTTAATTAGGAGTGAGGACACAAACTCAGAACAACTAATAGAAGAGTTTAATTGGGTTTATGCAGCCCAGATTGCCGATAGCATTGGTGCTGATATAATCAACTCATCACTGGGTTACTACCAGTTTGATTGTGAGAAACAGAACCATGTATATGAAGATATGGACGGAAAGACAACACCTGTTGCAAGAGGGGCAAACTTTGCTGCAAACAAAGGAATATTAATTGTTGCAAGTGCAGGCAACGAACAACAAACCAGCTGGCAAAAAATAGTTTCTCCTTCCGACTCGCCAAACGCAGTTGCTGTAGGTGCGGTAGACGCTGATGGAAAAATTGCCTACTTTAGTTCCATTGGTCCATCGGCTGATGGTAGAATAAAACCAGATGTTGTTGCCATGGGGTATGGAACTGCAGTTCAATCTGCCACAGGACAAATGGGTACAGCCAATGGAACCTCGCTCTCTGCCCCTATTATATCCGGATTGGCAGCATGCCTTTGGCAATCGAAACCAAATATTAGTGCTAGAGACATTCATAATTTAATTGTTCTATCATCAACCAATTTTCATACACCCAACAACCAAATAGGATATGGACTACCGAACTTTGGCATAGCATTAGACAGTATTCCGCTTAATGATGAACATAAAGGGCTCAAAATCTTCCCAAACCCCACCAATGGCCATTTCTCTGTTTTGTTGCCTAAAAACGAGGCATCTAACTACTCGATAACTATCATTTCGAGCCTTGGAGTTGAAATAGTTACCGATAAGTTTCAAACTTCATCAAACTTCTACTCATCGGCTATTCCAAAATATCATCCAAATGGACTATACCTAATTAACCTTAAAGTTGGGGGAAAAAGTTACTTAGGAAAAATAGTGAAAATTAATAACAGGCCATGAAGGACGGAACTCTCTCATTATACGAGTTGAACATTAAAATACAGGAGGCTCTTGAGGTAAACCTCCCAACCATAGTTTGGGTTACAGGAGAGATAAGCGATTTTAAGGAAAACCGATCGGGACATTGCTATCTGGAACTTGTTGAAAAAAATGACAACTCTGAACAACCAAGGGCAAAGGCAAGAGCTACAATTTGGTCGCGGAACTATCGGATGCTAAAACCCTTTTTTGAAACATCAACGGGCACAAAACTAGAATCGGGGATAAAAATACTTATACAATGCAATGTCAATTACCATACAGTTTACGGTCTCTCGCTTAACATCATAGACATTGACCCAACCTATACCATTGGCGATATTGAGCACAAACGACAGGAAACAATAAACAGACTTATTGCCGATGGCGTATTCGGAATGAACAAGGAGGTTGTTCTGCCCTTGCTGCCAAAACGAATAGCCGTAATCTCATCGTCAACTGCTGCTGGATACCAAGACTTTATTCATCAGCTAAGCAATAATCCCTTTGGATATGTATTTGAGCACAAGCTCTTTAATGCTATCATGCAGGGAGACAGAGCAGAGCAATCACTTATTGACAGTTTAGACCATATTCACGTAGATTTAGAGAATTGGGATATTGTGGCCATTATTAGAGGGGGAGGATCACAAATAGACCTAGGTTGCTTTGACACCTACCAACTTGCAAATAATATTGCCCAATTTCCGATTCCTATTATAACTGGTATAGGGCATGAAAAGGACTATTCAATTGCCGATATGGTTGCCCATACCAGATTAAAAACTCCAACAGCAGTTGCTGAATTTCTAATCAATAGGTTTAATAATGCTGAAAATTGGTTGGTTGAGGTAAAGGAAAATTTTGGCGATGCTATTTCGAATATAGTAAACCGTAACAACCAATTTATACAGAAAATACAAATAGGCATAGCGCCTCAACTCTTAAAACGAATTGGCAACGAGAATAGAAATCTACACAAACAAATCTTAACCTTTGGGTCTAAGGTAAACCTAAAAATTACAAAGAGCGATTTTGTATTACAGGAAAATCAAAAATGGGTAAAACATTCTGTAAAAGTTCATTTCAGAAATGAAAGTGAACACCTTAATAATCTATACAATGACATGCAGATAAAACCTATTGAGTTGATTGTACGTAGTAAAGATAAAGTTTATCAGTTTGAAAAAAATGCATTAGCACATGATCCTGAAAACCTCTTGCGAAAAGGATATTCAATAACCAAGCACAACGGAGTGATTATTAAAACTCCTAGTGTGTTGAAAACAGGTGATACCATTGAAACGACTTTTGCCAAGGGCAAGGTTATTAGTACTATAAGGCATAATGACCCAAACAACTAAAACTGAACTGTAAATAATTAATGTATATATTAAAAACAAAAAACGTGAATCTGAAATCTTTTTTACTAGGCCTTGTGTTACTCTTTTCATTTTCCCTAACTGAAGCACAAACAGTAGAGGAGCGAAGAGACAGCATTCTGACTCAACTAGAAAGTGCAGACCCAGCACTAAAGGTACTGCTATACGATTCCGTTTCAAGGTTGTACTGGAGCAACTATCCTGACTCGAGTCTTTATTACGCACAGCTTGCCTTTAAATACGCTAAAAAAACTCGCAATGATTTAAGTATTGCCGAAGCATATAATACCCTTGGGAATGCATATGCAGAAATGGGTAAAAATGATGAAGCCCTTGACAACTACGAAAAATCACTATCCCTCCGCAAAGCAGCTGGTGATATGCTAAAGGTTTCCTACTCATTAAATAATATGGGACTCATTTATTTCGATCAGAAGAAGTACTCTGAGGCGATAAGTGCATATAAGGAGTGCGTTGCCATTTGTAATGAGTTAAACGAATACCACGATGAGGCTCTAATGCAAATGAGTATTGCTGAAACCTACAGAACTATAAACTATAAAACTAATGCTCTTGAATATGCAATTAAAGCAGCTAGTTTGTTCATCCATATAAATAATAAAAGAGGATTAGCTCGCACTTTTAACTTCATTGGAAACCTTCATAAGGATCTAAGTAACAATAGTCTTGCCCTAGAGTACTTTATAAAGGCTAACCAACTTTACAGCGAATTGAATAACCAATACGGAATCTCAACAACCACTAATAATTTAGGAATTATATATGATGAAATGGGCCAAAGTGATACGGCTTTAGCTTATTATCAGCAGTTTTTACAAATGGCAATCGACAATGGCAACATCCCATCACAAGGAGCTGCTTACAACAATATTGGTTTCCTTTACGCAAAAACCATGCATTATCAAAAAGCCCTTGAAGCATATTCAAAATCGCTATCCATTAGTCAAGAGGCAAATGATTCGCTGAGTATAATGAACACAAACAACAATATTGCTTCGGTTTATTTAAATATGGGGAATACGAGTAAAGCCGAGAACTATGTGAATACTGCACTTAAGCATACACCAAGGGATAAAGATCTTTTTTTTCTTGCAGAAAGCCACGAAATACTCAGCAAGGTTTATGCTGCTAAAGGCAACTTCAGAAAAGCATACCATCACCAATCAATTAATGGAGAGATAAAAGATAGCCTCTTTAGTATGAAAACAAACGAGCAGATAGTTGAGATGCAGGTTAGGTTTGAAACAGAGAGTAAAGAGAAGGAAATTGAACTATTAAAGAAAAACGATGAGATTAAAAATCTTGAGCTACAAAGACAAAAAAATGCAAAATTTCTCTGGATTGGTCTTACAATACTACTAGTAGGACTTGGAGTACTCGGTTATTTTAATCTTCAACAGAAGAAGACCAGCAATAAACTACTGCAAGAAAAAAATCAGCAGCTGAAAATTACCAATAAAAAACTTATTGAATCGGAGGGACACCTTACTGAACTTAATGCTACAAAGGATAGATTTTTTACAATTATTGCGCACGATCTAAGAAACCCGTTCAATGCATTGTTGGGCTTGAGCGAGTTACTACTTAATAATTTTGCCAAGTATAGCAAGAAGCAAAGCGAAGAGATAATCAAAACAATTTTTGACACTTCGCAAAGTTTATACAAACTTCTGGAAAACTTGCTACAATGGTCTAGGTGCCAAACTGGGAGCATTACATATAACCCTGAACTATTCCCATTAAATAAGCAAGTTAGGCAAGAAATGGAGTTGTTAAGCAATCTAGCTGAAGGAAAGAATCTAAAAATTGTAAGTAGAGTTGAGGAGTCAGTTGTTGTTTATGCAGATGTTAACCTCGTCTCAATAATTATTAGAAACCTGCTAAGCAATGCAATAAAATTTTGTAACCCTCAAGGAAATATAAAAATTACTGCTGTTGAAGAAAACAATATGGTAGCAATAAAAGTTACCGATTCTGGTGTTGGCATGAGTAAACAGGAAGTTGACAAACTTTTTAGGGTTGACGAATCATTTTCAACTAAAGGAACTGCTAACGAAGAGGGAACTGGTCTTGGCCTTATTCTTTGTAAAGAATTTACTAAAAAAAATGGGGGCAAAATCTATGTGAGTAGTCAAAAGGGCTGTGGTAGCACATTTACCTTCACGCTCCCTATAAGTAAAAGCGGAATAAATGCATAAATTCGCACTAAATGAACCCTATAATACTATGGTGAAGATTAGTTTTAGAACTAAAATAATTACACTTATCCATATATGTATCAGGAACATCACCCCAAAACAAGCAAACGGCTACAATTAAATTGTAAATTGCAAGCAACTAATGCAAATTTTAAAAAACCAAGAACGTGAATCTGAAATCTTTTTTACTAGGCCTTGTGTTACTCTTTTCATTTTCCCTAACTGAAGCACAAACAGTAGAGGAGCGAAGAGACAACATTCTGACTCAACTAGAAAGTGCGGACCCAGCACTAAAGGTACTACTATACGATTCCGTTTCAAGGTTGTATTGGAGCAACTATCCTGACTCGAGTCTTTATTACGCACAGCTTGCCTTTAAATTCGCTAAAAAAACTCGCAATGATTTAAGTATTGCCAAAGCATATAATACCCTTGGGAATGCATATGCAGAAATGGGTGAAAATGATGAAGCCCTTGACAACTACGAAAAATCACTATCCCTTCGTAAAGCAGCTGGTGATAGACTAAAAGTCTCATACTCACTAAGCAATATGGCTCTCATTTATACCTATCAGAAAAAATACTCGGAAGCAATAAATGCGTTCAAAGAAAGTGCTACCATTTATAATGAGCTAAACGAATACCGCGAGGAAGCTATAGTGCAACAAGAAATTGCTAAAATCTACAGAACTATAAACTATAAGACCAATGCACTTGAATACGCAATTAAAGCAGCCAGTTTATTCATCCATATCGACGATAAATTAGGATTGGCCGACACTTTTGACGTCATAGGAAATATTCACAGGCTTTTAAACAACCATAACCTTGCCCTTGAGTACTTTATAAAATCCAACCAACTTTACAGCGAATTGAATAACCAATCCGGGATTTCAATATCCATTAATAATTTAGGAATTATATATGATGAAATGGGTCAAAGTGATACGGCTTTAGCTTATTATCAGCAGTTTTTACAAATGGCAATCGACAATGGCAACATCCCATCGCAAGGAACTGCTTACAACAATATTGGTTTTCTTTACGCAAAAACCATGCATTATCAAAAAGCCCTTGAAGCATATTCAAAATCGCTATCCATTAGTCAAGAGGCAAATGATTCATTGAACATAATGAATACAAATAACAACATTGCTTCGGTTTATTTAAATATGGGAAATACTAGTAAAGCCGAAAACTATGTGAGTACAGCACTTAGATATACAACAAAGAATAAAAATCTGACCTTCCTTGCAGAAAGCCACGAAATACTCAGCAAGGTTTATGCTGCTAACGGCAACTTCAGAAAAGCATACCATCACCAATCAATTAATGGAGAGATAAAAGATAGCCTCTTTAGTATGAAAACAAACGAGCAGATAGTTGAGATGCAGGTTAGGTTTGAAACAGAGAGTAAAGAGAAGGAAATTGAACTATTAAAGAAAAACGATGAGATTAAAAATCTTGAGCTACAAAGACAAAAAAATGCAAAATTTCTCTGGATTGGTCTTACAATACTACTAGTAGGACTTGGAGTACTCGGTTATTTTAATCTTCAACAGAAGAAGACCAGCAATAAACTACTGCAAGAAAAAAATCAGCAGCTGAAAATTACCAATAAAAAACTTATTGAATCGGAGGGACACCTTACTGAACTTAATGCTACAAAGGATAGATTTTTTACAATTATTGCGCACGATCTAAGAAACCCGTTCAATGCATTGTTGGGCTTGAGCGAGTTACTACTTAATAATTTTGCCAAGTATAGCAAGAAGCAAAGCGAAGAGATAATCAAAACAATTTTTGACACTTCGCAAAGTTTATACAAACTTCTGGAAAACTTGCTACAATGGTCTAGGTGCCAAACTGGGAGCATTACATATAACCCTGAACTATTCCCATTAAATAAGCAAGTTAGGCAAGAAATGGAGTTGTTAAGCAATCTAGCTGAAGGAAAGAATCTAAAAATTGTAAGTAGAGTTGAGGAGTCAGTTGTTGTTTATGCAGATGTTAACCTCGTCTCAATAATTATTAGAAACCTGCTAAGCAATGCAATAAAATTTTGTAACCCTCAAGGAAATATAAAAATTACTGCTGTTGAAGAAAACAATATGGTAGCAATAAAAGTTACCGATTCTGGTGTTGGCATGAGTAAACAGGAAGTTGACAAACTTTTTAGGGTTGACGAATCATTTTCAACTAAAGGAACTGCTAACGAAGAGGGAACTGGTCTTGGCCTTATTCTTTGTAAAGAATTTACTAAAAAAAATGGGGGCAAAATCTATGTGAGTAGTCAAAAGGGCTCTGGTAGCACATTTACCTTCACGCTCCCTATAAGTAAAAGCGGAATAAATGCATAAGTTAGAACTGAATTAACCCCCTATAACCTATGGCGAAAATTAGCTTAAAAATCAGTGTAATCAAACTCCTCCTTATACTAGTAGTAGCCCAAACCTCATTGGGTTTTGTAAACCTACAAACAACAATACAGGAAGATACAGTAAGCACCATAAATAAGTTTGTAATTGAGAATCCGCATAAAGCCATCTATCTCATCAACAGTATAACTACAATTGCCAATGCGGATACAATTGCACTAATTAATACGCTTAAAGCCAAAGCATACCTGACATTAGGCTTTCTCGATTCTGCAAAGGTTCAAATAGATTCGCTTACTAATACGGACAATCTAGTTCTGGAGAACTCATTGTTTGAGATTATAAATATTCGGGTTCAGTACCATATGGCAACGGATAACTATACTGCTTCGCTTCAGGAGGTAAACCACCAACTAAAGCAGAATCCACTTAATACTAGTAAAGAATTAAACGCAAAACTTACCATTCTAAAGGCTAAGGTTTTTGAGCATCAAAAACAGTATCCAGAAGCTCTTTCCATTCTTGATAAGGGATTGCTAAACTTTGAGAGTTTTAATAGTATAGAGATTAATGCTCTATTCTACCGAAATATCGCCAACCTTTATTTTCAAACCGATCAATTTTCGAGCGCAAACAACTGGTACTCCAAAGCGCTAGAGAACTATGCTGAGTTAAACGATACGCTTAGCCAGATTATTCTACTTAAAAATATCAGCTTAGCCAACAGAGGGTTAAGCCAATTTGATAAGGCAAATGCATATTTACAACGAGCCCAAAGTTTAGCCATTGCAATAGATAGACCCGATGAGCTTGCCGATATCTACAATTTAATGGGAAGCCTAAGGTTAAGATCGGGTAAACTATCCGAAGCACTTGAATACTATGAGCAAAGTTTAATACTAAGGCAAGACCTTGACCTACTGTCTAGTGTTGCATCAACAATTGAGAACATAGCACGGGTACAGCGCGATTTAGGCGAATTTGATAAAGCCACTAATAATCTATTAAAGGTCATCCAGATTAGAGAAGGGTTAAACGATTTACAAAGCCTTGCATCTGCATATAACGAAATGGGCAATTTAAACTCCCAAAAAGGAAACTTTGCCGATGCCCTTATGAACTACCTCACATCCCTAAAAATTAGGCAGCAGGCAAATCTCACCGAAGATATTGCTCGTTCGCTTACAAACATAGGACTTACGTATCGAAAAGTTGGCTCATTTACAAATGCACTGAACTATCTTGAGCAAGCCATTGAACTAATTAACAAAAGCGGCGATCCACTTAGCCAAGCGTATGTCTATATACATCATGGCAATACACTACGTGATGTTAATAGATCTGAAGAAGCTATAAAGAGCTACTCAATGGCCCTAAAACTACGAGAACCTACAGGGAATAAACAAGCCATAGCTCAGGCATACAAAAGTTTGGCTTATGCATATGCCGATATAAAAGAATTCGGCAAGGCCAGAGAACTTCTGAATAATGCGCTGCGCATAACAAAAGAGATTGGTGATGAAACACAAACCGCAGATATTTATAATGAACTTGGGAATCTCAGCCAACAAATAGGCGAATATGAAGAGTCAATTGGGTACTTTCAGCTTGCATCAACCCTCTATGCAAAGCATTTTGATTTGGCTAAAAGAGCGCTTTGTATTCGTAAGATAGGTGAAGTTCAAACAGCACTTGGACAATATCAAAATGCATTTATACACCTTGAACTTGCTCTAAATCTGGCCAGCAAAACCAACAATCCGAAACTCAAAGAACTTACGTTTTTAGCACTGTACAACTATCACTTGCAAAAAGGCGAGTACAAAGAAGCGCTTAACTTTTATACCCAACACATAAGCCTAAGCGATAGCCTTAAAAGCCTAAACAAACAGGAAACAATTTGGCAAGCAAGCCTTGATCTTGAACTCAACAAAAAGGTTGAAAAGATAAAACAGATTGAAGGGGAGATTGAGTCACTACGAACCGAAGCAGAACTAAAATCGGTACAACTTGAACAGCAAAAGCTTTACCGTAAATTCATTAATCTGATACTCATTTTTGTAGTTGTAATAGCAGTTGGAAGCATATACGGATACATAGTTATCCGAAGGAAAAACAAGCATCTTGGCGAAGCAAACGAAAAACTTTCACAATCAGAAAAAAATCTAAAAATATTGGTTCAAACAAAGGATAAACTTTTTTCAATAATTGCGCACGACCTGCGTAGCCCCTTTACTGCATTGCTTGGCCTTACAGAGGTACTGGCAAAACAAGAACTTAATCCACAGGAAGTCTCAGAATTTGGTCAACACCTGCACGAATCGTCACAAAAACTACTAACCCTTATCGATAACCTTCTACAATGGTCGCGAAGCCAAACTGGTAAAATTAAACTTGAACCTAAAAAGGTAAACCTTAGGGAACTAATCGAGGAGGTTGTTACCCTTCAGCATATTCAAGCCGAAACTAAAAAGATTAGTATATATGTGGATATTGATGAAAATCAAACCCTAATTGTTGATTACCCCACCCTAGCCACCGTTATCAGAAATTTATTGTCTAACGGCATTAAGTTTACCCCCGAAAGTGGCTCAATATCCATAGCCACAACCATGAGCAATAAAACCACAACCATATCCATCACCGATACAGGTGTTGGCATGGAGCCAGAAGAAGTAGAAAAATTGTTTAGAATTGAGGATAGCTTTTCGAAACAGGGAACCAATCAAGAATCTGGAACTGGCTTAGGCCTTATTATTTGCAAAGAATTTGTTGAGATGAACGGTGGGAAAATTAGTGTATCCAGCAAGCAAGGAATGGGAACAACATTTACCATAACCCTTCCAAACTCATAACCCAAAAAATTATATTACATGGCCAAAAAGAGTATAACATATGCTGAGGCAATAGCAGAGATTGAAGATATTGTTGAGAAAATTGAAAACAACGAACTGGATATTGATAATCTGACTCAAGACGTAAAAAGGGTTTCAGAGTTGATAAAATTCTGTAAAGCCAAACTAAGAGAAACGGAACTAGAGGTTGAGAATATCCTTAAGGACTTTGATGAGGAATAAAAAAAAGGCGCACGATAAACATGCGCCTTCTCCGTATTCAAAATTCTTTCATTACAACACAAATTTCCCTGGTTTTATCATATTTTCAGGAGCTAATGCTCTCTCAAGTTGCTCCTTGGTAAGGAGTTTTTCTTCAAGCACTAAATCGTATACGCTCTTGCCTGTTTCGAGGGCCAATTTAGCTATTCGGTTTGATTTTTCGTA
Source organism: Bacteroidales bacterium (assembly GCA_028680705.1). Lineage (GTDB taxonomy): Bacteria > Bacteroidota > Bacteroidia > Bacteroidales > Tenuifilaceae > Perlabentimonas. The sequence goes on along the minus strand of JAQUJY010000034.1, from coordinate 12,131 downwards.
GCCGATAATTGGGTTAAGGGCGGTTATTAAACCTATACTATGGTGCACAAGATTACGGCAATGCTCCTCGTTTGCAGTTATTCCATCAATACACCTATACTTAAGAGTATTCATACCGTTTTTAAGCATCTCTATTGATTCAAATATACTTTGCACCATTACGGGCTCGAATACGTTTAGCTCAAGCTGCCCGCCTTCGGCCGCAATTGTAACGGTTAAGTCGTTACCAATAACCTTAAATGCTATCTGATTTACCACCTCTGGAATAACAGGGTTAACCTTACCCGGCATTATTGACGAACCAGGCTGCATAGCTGGTAGGTTTATCTCGTTGATACCAGTACGGGGTCCAGATGAAAGTAACCTTAAATCGTTACATATTTTAGATAACTTAACGGCTAATCTTTTAACCGCTGAAGAGTACATTACAAAAGCACCCGTGTCCTGAGTTGCTTCAACCAGATTTCCGGCAAGTACAACATCTATACCTGAAATACGCTTTAGATGTTCCATAACCTTGCTCGAATACTCGGGTTCCGAGTTAATACCTGTTCCAATTGCTGTGGCACCCATGTTCACCTCAAGGAAAAGTTGCGCATTAGAGTTCAGCCGTAAAATTTCTTCGTTAAGGGTAACCGCATAAGCCTCAAACGACTGGCCAAGCGTCATTGGAACTGCATCCTGCAGCTGGGTACGCCCCATCTTAATAACATGTGCAAATTCCTTTGCTTTATTCTGAAACGAATTGACCAAAGTTTGCAGAACTTCAACCAACTTTTCGTTGGAGTGAATTAACGCAATTTTAACTGCAGTTGGGTAAGCATCATTGGTTGATTGCGAGAGGTTTACATGATTGTTTGGATGACAGTATTCGTATTGCCCTCTCTCGTAGCCCAATATTTCCAAAGCCCTATTGGCAATAACCTCATTGGCATTCATATTAGTTGATGTGCCTGCTCCACCCTGAATCATATCAACAACAAAGTGGTTGTGGTACTTACCATTTCTAATCTCATGGCAAGCAGTAACAATGGCATCCTTTACCTCTTTTGAAAATAGCCCTAGCTCAAAATTCGCCTCAGCAGCAGCCTCTTTAACTATTGCTAAGCCATCGATTATAGATGGAAAAAAGTTAAGCGTGACTCCACTAATATTAAAGTTTTCGATTGCCCTTAGAGTTTGTACACCATAATAATACTCGCTCGGAACATCTCTGTTACCCAGCAAGTCGTGCTCTACACGGGTTTGTCCTGACTGGTATTGGGCAGCAGGATTTATCATCCGAGTATTTGCATTGCGCATTCGCCTTGAAATAACCCGAGTAATATTTGAAAAGATTTTTAGAGTTGTTGTAGCACTCTTAGAGAACACTTCATTGTGAAGTACCAATACTATCGTCCTAACCATGGCCTTTGCCGAAGTTGAGTGAGGTGAATCGGTTGCCCATGAGCCCTCACCTAAAAAATCGCCCTCACCAAAGCGGGTCAACTTAAGTTCAACACCATATGAATTAGCCTTAAAAAGTTCTACCTCTCCCTCATAAATAATAAAGATGCTTTCGCGAGGGCCATTCTCTTTAAATAAAAGTTCATTGGTTTTAAATGTACGCTGCTTAATGCAAGTTGTTAGCAACTGGTACTCCTCATCATCAAAATCTCTAAAGAGTTCAATCTTTTTGAGGAAAGCGATTAAAGTTTTATTGTCCATGTAGAGTTATTTTTTTATGCTTTATGCATGTTTATAATTTCTAACAAAGATATTTAACATTACTGATTATTGCGAATGATTTATGGTGATTTAAATTTTGTTTTATAGCATTTAACAGAAACAAACAAGAGCGTTGCTAATATTAGCAGCGCTCTTGTTTTCTCAAAAAATAAACCACAGATAGAACCTAACTCAAGTTCTCATAAAAGTCAAATTTCCCCTCGATTTGCTTAACCTCTTTTTCCAAAACAGCATCATTATTAAAAAAGGATAAGATACTATCTAGCATTACAGCGTCTGCTACACCACTTGATGTATGCTTGTATATTATTTTAGCCAATTGCTTCAGCTGATTCTGGTTGGCAACAAGTACCTGAATAGGGTCAATATCGCCTAACTTAATAGATGCCTCTACTTTTTTGAGCTCAGCAAGATTACCAGCAATAATTCCCATTAATTGATTATAGGCATTGGCCGAAGGAGTGGTACGACGAGATGTAATACCAATTACCTCAAAACTTTTGGGGTCGATAAGTGGAGAACCACTATTGCCGTAGTTCAGCATTCCATCGTATTGGATAAACCTAACGCCCTCTTTATTAGCAAAAACTGAAGATATTATTCCAGTTTTAAGACCTAGGTTTGAATAACCATGGTTAAACGACAGCGCAGCCACCGAGGTGCCTATGGTAAAGTTATGTCGAGCGCTAAGTTTCAGACCTGGAATACTCTGAAATTCGGGGAGGTTAATGTTAAATACAGCATAGTGTCCTAAGTTGTTTACAATACCAATACGCATCTCATTAATAAACTCAGCATATGGTATGCGCATTTCAGCGGTAATAGTGTTGGCATCAGAATCAACAAAAACAATTTCAACCTTAAAGGCTTTTTCAACACAAAAGGCATACTGGCTTGTAATTAAACAATTATTTACCTTAAATCCTGTTAACGAATCAACTGTAGTTCCCCTCTCATTCAAAAACCTAAGTTGACAGACAGATGCATGGCACGACTTCCAAAGATTGCTAAACATAAGCATAAGAGATAAAAAGTTTAATGGTGTGTTGGTGATAATGAAAAACTTAGAAAGAGCGCATAATGGTAAATACAAAAACTACTGTTACCAGGAAGAATACAATAAATACACCTAAATCGATAGCTAATTTATCGATTACATGTTTTTTTAAGACGATACCTAACTTTTTCATAAACATTCCTCTTTACAATTTCTTATTAAACAATTTTTGTAAGACTATTGAGCCATTATTAAAAAACTGCCTTATTTTGCTTCAAATGATTAACTTTATACCACGCTTACTTTTTAAATCATTTTAATAATTACAAATATAAATCACTACGGTCTTCTGAAAAATTGTCAAAAGGGTCATTTTAAAACAAGTAGGAAAACCAAGTGTCACACAACAAGAAACATTATACAAGCCTTTATATCTGAGGTTTAAAGATTTATTTTGAAATTTAGGCATAATTATGATTCAACAGTTAAAGGACAGCATTGAGTTTAAATTTGGCAGAAAAATCACCTATCAAAGAGACTGTAAATATCTGTCTGAATGTATTATAAAGGAAACATCGCATCTACTAAGTCCGTCTACTCTTCGTCGTTTATTCGGATTCCTAGCTACGAATTCTAATCCGTCACGTGTCACACTCGACATCCTTTCGGCATATTGTGGCTATAGCAGCTGGGAAGATTTTCGGCTACAAAACTCTCACGCAACCCAATACCCAGATTCTATTTCGGGCATCTGGGAAACGGCTAAACAAAAAGCTAAAGTCATTAGCCAAAAGAATGTTAAGCAATTAGAAAAAAAGGGCATAACCGAGATACTTGTAAATACGCAAAGAGAGTTCATCACTGAACGCTTAACAGAGCTATTCTCATCTTCTCCCAAAGCGCTGCCTATTATTGCACCCGGTGGATATGGTAAAACCGCATTACTGCTTAACTGGTATAATGAGTATCAACATTTATCCAACAGGGGGAACGATATTATTTTGTTAATTCCTGCAACATTCCTAGAAAACTGGGTTGGTAAAGATCTTTTTGTTGAAAACTGGCTGCTTAATCTTCTCGGTATCCCATCCTCGGCTCTATTTGACCGTGTGAAAGAAAAACTCGAAACTATCCCCGGAAAATTCATCCTTCTTATTGATGCACTTGACGAGCTAACAATAAATAGCAATAAAAGCGAAAAAATATTTGATGCCATCAGCCAGTTTATTAACAACCTCCCTTCCAAAAATTTCAAAGTGATAATAACCTCGCGCTACCCAGCATGGCTTCAGTTTACAAAAGCGTCAAGTTCTCTAGACTCATGGTGCTGCAAGTCTTCGGAACTGTTTGACAACTACGGTGCCAATATCCCAAGCCTCACATTAAAAGAGATACAGCATATCCTGAATGAAACCGTAAACGGTAAAAATCAACCTAGGCTAATTATTGAGCAATTACCGCACAGTCTTCAACAAGAATTGAAATACCCTTACAACCTAAAACTCTACATCACTACTTACCAGTCAGCAAGCAAAAACAGAATTTACTGTAAAGACGATTTAATTACTGAATTTATTAAAAACAAGGTTTACCAAAAACAGTATTCAGATGAAAAGGCTGATATTTTAGATGCCATTGTTTCTATCTCACATAAAAGAAAAATAGTAGGTATAATCAAAAAAAATGAACTTAAAGCACTCTATCCTATTCACTTAAAACTATCAGGAAACTATTACTCAGCCTACAACCAACTATTGTCATTTGGAATACTTGGTGAGCAACTAACCGAGAATGAATATGGCCTTTACACAAAAAAGGTCTACATAACGCATAGACCAGTATATGAATTTTTATTAGTCCAAATGTTTATAAAAGAAAATGATGGCATTAGCATTGGACTTTTTAAACAAATTGAGGAACACTACAAAAACTCTAATCTACTTGGTAGCCTTATTGTTTTGTTATACAATATAAGCTACAAAATGGAACTCACCTCTGTGCTTAAACAAATCTTTAGCCTATCAGAACACACTCTAAAGCAAGTTTTTGCGGACAACACAATGCTGCAAATAATTAATAGCAACGAGCAGACCAAAAGCGAACTAATACCCCATTATGTTACTGAACCAACAGCTCAAAAGTATCTGTTTGAACAATTCAACGATTTGAACAGTATAGCTTCGTCCTCCCGCTTACTACCAATTTACTATTTTAAACAATCAAAGGAGGAAACAGGACGACTTTTTGCTAAAACGTTGCTATCGCTTTCGGATGCTTATTGCCTAAACTTTAAATGGACTACCGATTTTGTTCAAGCAACAAAAAACGATGCTCCACCCACAGGGTTTAACGCATTTACCAAAGGGGCATGGTTTACATGCCTGCTAGTGGCAAACTACGTTGATGAAACCGATTTGCTTAACGATGTAGTTGATAAAATCAATAATTTCACTAAGGTAAACTTTAGTAATAGTATTGCTAATAGGCCTGTATTTGAACTAAGTTTAGTTTTCGGTATGCTTTTCACAAAACAGCATCAACGCATATACAAACGCCTTGAAATATATTTGGGAAACAGGCTTGAAAACCCGCAAACAGCAGAGGAACACGCATTAGCAATATACTATATTTATGCAAAATGGAAGTCCATTGGAGAGTTTGAACATGATAAGATGCAAAAGATTGAAGGATACCTTACCAAAGTTCCAGAGTGGATACAGATACAAACTGTAATAATTGGCAAAGGCTTAATGGCTATGTATTCGTTCACTATTGGAAATATGGAGATTGCTTATAGCCTGTATCGTGATGCTGTAGAACTAAGCAATTTTGTAGGGTATAAAATCTTTGAGATTAAACTTTTAAAAGAGTTATCAGAGATACTAATTACCATAGGTGAGCACGAGAATGCCGAACGATGCGATCAACTTATACACAGCATTGCTCAAAGTTCAAATATTGATTTTAGGTTAATCTAGCCACTCCGATAATAAGGCCGCTACAACTCTGATTTATGAAAATCTATCAACCCTTCAATTGGATATTGTAGAAATTTATCAACTTTCCCTCCCCGCTTCTCAACAGCAATTTTCAGTCTTTGTGCTAGCACAAAGCCCACCGAGCCAACTACCCCTACTCCATACTTGGGGAATTGAGGGTATTTAACAAGATGCCTTTCAACAAAAACGGCGAAGGCATTATCAACCAATGTTTTGATGTAGGGATGGTCGATATTTTGCACTATAAATGGCACAAACCCCGAAAGAAAACGCTCTGGATTCCCCTCACTATACACATTTTTCAGGATTGCAGATAAATCAACCTTGGCAAAACGGCTTAGCTTAAGTGCTATATCGTTTGGTAATTCACCGTACTGCCAAACCCTAAGAAGTTCCTTACCTAAGTGGCAACCACTACCCTCATCACCAAGAATATAGCCTAGCGAAGGTACTCTGTTTTCAATGCTATCCCCATTATAAAACCCAGTATTTATACCTGTGCCTACAATGGTCACAATTCCGCTATCCCTAGCATATAGTGCTCTTGCTGCGCCAACAATATCGGAATAAACATGTATAACAGCACTTGTAAAGCATTGGTTAAAAACGCTTCTCATGCGTTGTGCCATAGGCTCGAGTTTACACCCTGCTCCATAAAAAAAAATCTCCTTAACATTATTTGCCAATAACTCTTTTGGCAAAGAATTCTTTAAAATATCAAGAATTCTGGTATCACTAATATGGTATGGGTTAAGGCCAACAGTATTGTAACTTACAATGTGCTTTGATTGGTCAATAACACTCCAGCTAGTTTTTGACGACCCGCTATCGGCTATAAGTATCATTTTTTATCTTTTTTACTCTTTTGAGCGTTAGTAGGTTCATAGGATTGGGGTTCATTCCTACCACATCACTCCCAACAAAACGCACAACCTTATCGTAGTACATAGGAATAATTGGTGCATAGTCTAGTGCAAGAGAATCCATCTTTAAATAGTAGATATATCTTAGTGAATCGTCGCTCTGCGATAACGATTCGCGATACAATCTATCAAATTTATCATTGCTGAAATGCGTATAGTTTGGGCCATTTGGGCTGAAATTACCTGAGTATAGCAATGCGAGATAGTTCTCTGCATCGGCATAATCAGCAACCCAACTCCCTCTGAAGAATAACAATTTCGAGTTGGCCATCATCTCACGATACGCTGCACCAGGAATAACCTCAATAGTAATAGGTATTCCTATTTCGGAGAGTTGGTGCTGTAAAAACTCGCAGATATCAACATAATCCTCAGTGGTTGATAACGAAATGGGGTCGAGCCCTTTACCATTGGGATAACCTGCTTGTGCTAACATCAGTTTGGCTAAATCGGGGTTATAACCATATCCCTTTAAACTATCGATAAAACCAGGCATCCCTTTTGGAATTAGGCCGCTATGAGCAGGGTACCCAAGATTACTTCTGAGGTAAAGCATCATTCTACCCCTATCGAATCCATATGCAATTGCCTTACGAACATAAGGATTACCTATGGGACTCTTACTTACATACTCTAGAGAGGTATCGACCAAAAAACCCAGATATTCAGTATTAAGATATGGTCCGGTAATCATCTTTACGCTTTCCCTGTATTTTGGATTTAGCGCACCTGCTCGAGTTAGCAATTCATCCTTTGATGAAGAATGTACACCTGAAATGAAATCGATATTACCGAGTAAGAATGCTAAAAATTCTGATTGCTTGTCGACAATAAACGATACTGATATTGCCTCAAGGTAGGGCAACCTAACGCCATTACGATCAAACTCGAAATAGTTTGGATTTCGCCGCATAATCAATCCCTCACCCTCACGCCAATACTTTAGAGCAAAAGGTCCAGTACCAACCGGATTTGTCCTAAAATCATTACCAAAATACTCAATGGCCTCTTGTGGTACAACATATGCATATGGCATTGAAAGTAGCCCGAGGAATGGCGGAAAAGGCTTTTTTAGATGTAACTTTAAAGTACTATCATTAACTGCAACACAGCCATTATTGGGTATTTTGCTATTTAGGACCGAGAAAACCCAGGCTCCAGGAGATGCAGTTTTGGAGTTAATAATCCGATTAAAACTGTAAACAAAATCATCGGCTACTACTCTACGGCCTTGTTTGTTGGGAAAAGCTAAGGAATTATGGAAGTAAACATCCCTACGTAAACTAAAGGTGTACACTAGGCCATTCTCAGATTTTATCCACGAATGCGCTATGCAAGGATCAACGGTTAGCGAGTCGGAAAGTTGGACTAGCCCGTTGAAAAGTTGATGTACTGGCCAAATAAGGGGGAGGCTACGAGCAAAAGCCGGATCGAGTGTGGTAATGCCTTTACTCTCATTGTAACGAAAAACCTCTCCCGTATCCACTCCCTGCTCCAGGTTAGTGCAAGAAAACAGAAGAGCGGAAACAACGGTTAAAATTATAAATTGTTTTTTGCTCATACTGACATTACTGTTACGCAAATATAGTAAAAGCTAAGCACAACATGTGCTATAAAAAAAGAAACCGGGCCTCCTCAGACCCGGTTTCACACCCTAAAAAAAATTAACCTAAAAACAACTAACCTGAAACCAACTATAAACCCTAAAATCAGGCTTCGTTACAATTGTAAAACGTAGTTCTTTCATTTTTGTTTCGTTCATAGACAAAATAACGCATGATTTACATCATCAAAACTCTGCCTACTACATCTATAAATAGAACTACACCACAAAGATACGATGTTTTTAACTATGAACATATTTTACTATGCTGAAAATTGGATGATATAAAACACCCTCCCCTTTTAAACTAATATAATAGCAGTTTTCCAAGATATAAAACTCGTCAACTGTGAAATTTAAATCTTAAATTTGGGTAATACAGCAATATAAAATTGAGGTTTACAGGAATTCTTATCTATCCTTATACCATAATACAAGTTAACAGACTAAGTAAAAATGGATATATACCTTTAGTTCTGTAAAAGATTAGCTAGAGCTAACGGCACCTTAAATAAGCCTTAAAAACAACTCATTACAAACCTATCTACATGCAGGAAGCGCCTTTTGCGATGAAATAAGCGTAGTAAGGTCAATAAAAAAGGGTTAGCTTTAATAGCCAACCCTTTGTAAACTCAAAACAGCAAATGCTGAATACTATATGGACACAAATAATTCGTCGAATCTATATAACGTTAAACCTTGCTCTACTCGCAAGATTATCAGACACAAAACTATTAGAACGATAAAGCAAATACTAGTAGTCAGACCTACGTCCTTGACCCCTAGAATCACCGCCACGACCGTAGCCACCTCCACGTTGGTTTCCACCACGTGAGCCACCGTCACCACCTCTGGTGTCTTTTCTTTCCTCAGCCTGGTTAACTACAATTGTACGACCATCAACCTCAGCACCATCAAGTTCCTCGATTGCTTTTTTGGCTTGTTCATCATCGGGCATTTCAATAAATCCAAACCCTTTACTTCTTCCAGAGAACTTATCGGTTATAATTCTGGCTGCCGATACTTCGCCGTACTCTTCAAAAAACTCCTTTAACTCAGACTCTTGTAGTCGAAAAGGAAGACTTCCACAAAAAATGTTCATGTTTAAAAATTAAGTATTGATATTAATTAGTTTGTAAATCGCTACGAAAGTACGCTTTATTTTAATAGCAAGATGTTTTTTTGTCATTATTTTGATAAATATCAACTTTTTTATTCGTTGTCTCCAAATTTCATGAAAAAGCGTTGGCTGAATTCAGCCAACGCTTACAAAACTTAGTACCTCAGTTTATCCTTAAAAATCTGAATAAAATAGTGTTTCTTCCTATCTGTACACAGGTCCTACTGCAGGTTTACTCCATCATATAGGGATAACGATAATCAGTTGCAGGAACAAAAGTCTCCTTAATAGTCCGTGGGCTTATCCATCTTAAGAGGTTAAACTCTCCACCGGCCTTATCGTTTGTTCCAGATGCACGTGAACCGCCAAAGGGTTGAAGTCCAACAATTGCGCCAGTTGGTTTATCATTAATATAGAAATTCCCTGCGGCATAGCGGAGTTTTGAGCACAAATCTTCCAATGCTACCCTGTCCCTGCCAAATATTGCACCTGTAAGTCCATAGGGTGATGTTGTATCGCAAAGTTCAACTGCTTTGTCTAAATCCTTATCCTCGTATACATAAACGGTAAGAACGGGTCCAAAGATCTCCTCTTGCATAGATTTGAAATGAGGATTGGTAGTTACAATAACCGTTGGTTGAATGAAATATCCTTTAGATTTATCATAAGTTCCACCAATAATTATTTCGGCTTCCTTAGATTCCTTGGCAAAATCGATATAGCTTGCAATTAGATCAAATGCTTTCTCATCAATTACAGCATTCACAAAATTATTAGGATCAGTCACTTCACCTACCTTAATATCATTTGCCATTTCCACCATTTGCTTCTTAATGCTTGGCCAAAGAGATTTGGGAGCATACATACGAGAAGCTGCAGAACATTTTTGTCCTTGGAACTCAAATGATCCCCGAACTGCATTTAAAGCTACATCAAAAGCATCTGCTGTTGGGTGAACAAAAATAAAGTCCTTACCTCCTGTCTCGCCTACTAAACGAGGATATGACTTATACTTATTTAAATTTTTTGCTACGCCTTGCCATAAAAAGTTAAATGTGCCGTTTGAACCTGTAAAGTGAATACCAGCTAAATCGGGCGAATTTAATACCTCGTTGCCAATAACTGGCCCACTACCAGGAACAAAATTGATCACCCCAGCAGGCAAACCAGCCTCCATAAATACCTGCATTAAATAGTAATTAGAAAGTAAAGCAGTGGTTGCTGGTTTCCAAACTGTTGTATTACCCATCATTACGGGAGCCATATTCAAGTTTGCAGCAATTGCAGTAAAGTTAAAGGGGCTAACGGAAAAAACAAAACCCTCAAGTGGCCTAAACTCCATCTTGTTTAGGTGATTATGTCCGGATTTAGGCTGCATACCATAGATATTGCTTGCAAAATAGGCGTTGAATTTCAGAAAATCTATTAGCTCGCAAACTGAATCAATCTCTGATTGGTAAATATTTTTGCCTTGTCCAAGCATTGTTGAGGCACTAATAAGATAGCGATACTTTGTAGCAATTAGGTCTGCTGCTTTTAGTATAATGGAACCTCTTACTGTCCACGATAGGTTTGACCAAATTTTATGTGCTTCCATAGCGCTTTCAATAGCCATGTTAACCTCTTTGGCCGTTGCTTTATGATAAGTAGCCAAAACATGACCGTGGTTATGAGGCATAACAACTTTGCCAATATCGCCTGTACGAATCTCTTTACCCCCAATAATTAGAGGAATTTCAATCTCAATAGAAGACTGTCTTTTCAGCTCGGCCTCTAGGGCTATCCGCTCTGGGCTACCTTTTAGATAATCATAGATTCTCTCATTCTCTGGTATTGGAAAATTGTAAATTGCATTATTCATTTTATTCTGTTTTTAAATTAGTTATTTACTAAGCAACTTATAGATTACAAAAATAACAATTATGGTGAATCAAAAAAATGAGATCTACCCAATCTGAAACAAAAGTATAAAAAAAACGACCCAGCAAATACTTTTACTGGGTCGTTAAAGATTGTACACAGGAAATCTATTCGTATTCCTTAAGTATATCGGCTACGCCAGCAGGTGAAACACGGCCGTAAACTTTTTCACCTATAAGTACAACAGGTGCTAGGCCGCATGCACCAACACAACGAAGGCATCCCAATGAAAACTTGCCGTCGGGTGTGGTTTCGCCAACATTGAGACTCAGTAACTTCTTAAACTCATCAACTACTTTCTCTGCGCCCCTTACATAGCACGCTGTGCCAGTACAAACACTAATTGGGTGCTTCCCTTTGGGGGTCATGGAAAAGAAGGAGTAAAAGGTTACTACTCCATAAACTTTAGCGGTGGCAATATTTAACTCGTACGCTATAATTTCCTGAACCTCTGCAGGCAAATAACCAAAGTGAGTTTGTGCTTGGTGTAGCACGTTTATTAATTCCCCACCTTTATTGTTGAAGGATTTGCAAATCTCCTTGAGCTTGGCAACATCCTCCTTTTTTAGCTCAACTTTAACATGTGACATGACTAATCCTCCAATTTAATGTAAACATCCTTAGTTCCTTTATCAAAATAATGGGTATGCAGTAACTGGTGTGCCTTCTCGCTCATTGGCTTGCCAAGGAACTCCTCATAAAGTTTTATGATATAGGGGTTCTCATGCGATTTTCTAATTGGCTTTCCAGCATCCTCACGGTAAATAGCATCAAAACGAGCTTTAATAATGTCGCCATCACCATGGTGAAGCGGTTGACCACCTCCACCGATACATCCACC
>JAQUJY010000033.1 GCA_028680705.1 Bacteroidales bacterium | reverse complement strand
TAAAAAAGATTTATCGTTCAAAGTGGGGGGAAATTGAAGAGTATGCTGCACAAAATAAACCAGATTTTAAGAATCAACAAGACCTAATAGAGTTATTGGAGTTCTGCACTAAATAGGGAAAAGGAGTTTTCATTAAAACAGGTGTAACAGATAAAATAGTTGCACATTTTGGGAACTATGTTTCAAGAGGACAAAATGGTTGCTCTGTTTTTCACAGTATCTCCCATCAAACAATATTGAGTACTATCTGTGTAACTCAAGTTAAGCAGAAATAGGCTCTGCTGGAGAGTGTAGCCTACCAGGGATAATCTTGATGACTGACGAAAACTCAAAAACTGAGTTGGTCAAATTTGACCAAACATATTTAATTATTGTTTTCCTGTTTCTGTTCCCAAATTATCTCCTAAAAGAGTTATCGTAATAAATGCACCTGTTTTGCTCCAAAACTATAAATAGCAACGCTTATAGCAGTTTTCAGCAACCATTTTATCTAAAAAACCTAAATTCTGATACCTATAATATTTAGGGTGCTGGGAAAAAAAAGATGAGAGGTTCATCAATTAGCGCTCTCCAGTTTCCCCATGAGTGACCTTCGTTTACTTCAATGTAATGCAAGGGATATTGTTTACTTTGAAACACAATTTTCATCTCTCGTGCTCTCACTTCAGTGTCGAAAATTACCCCGGTGCTCATAAATATCTTGAGAGGTAACTTCTCTGCATTGGAGTAGGCTCGAATAATATCCTCGCCAAAAGCAGGAGAGTGAATTCCAATTAGATGAAAGGTTTCACTACGGTTGAATCCTAAAAAGGCAGAGTTCCATCCACCCAGTGAGGTGCCAAGAATCGCTCTGTTCTCAGGACTTGAGTTGGTTTTGTAGTTTGCATCAATTGTGGTTACAAGCTCATCGGCTACAAAATTGGCAAATTTAATATTCTCAATATACTCGGTCATTCTGCGGTTATGCGAGTTATTGCCAGGTTCGCGCGGATCAATAAATACCGCAATAATTGGTTTAATTATAGCTTGATGGATTAAGTTATCCATAACAATTAGCATTGCTCCTAACTTATCATCGGCATACTCATGCCCATCAGTTACATAAACTACAGGAAGATCTTGCAAATCGTCGTATCCAAAGGGAGTGTAAACCTTATAGTTGAGGCTATAGCCAAGATTTTGGGGGATGCTTTCTATCAAAATGTTGTCGCTTAACGTTCCTCTGTTGGCTCCTTCAATCAGGATAGTCTCCTCCGGAAATACCCATTGAGACATACGCAGCTCAGAGTTTGGTCCAAATCCACTATATTGACGGAATGTATTAGCGGGGTCTAGTATCCAGGAACCATTTTTTACAATTTTGTAATCCAACCTTGCGTCCACAGGGAAAGTTTTCACAACAATCCAAACATCACTCTTCCCAACCTTAACCCCAGTAAAATTGCCATAGTCGGGATTCCAACTATTAAAATCGCCTGCCCACTTTATGGATGTTGCCGTTCCCTTGTACAAGAAGGCTACCGAATCATTGAACACGAACGGAATCTGCTTGTTAATCTTTAGACTATCCCAAAAACTATCCATCATCTCCAACCTAAGGTCTTCATTAGAAATAGCAGCAATAGTGTCAAGAGTTCTTCTAAAATCAGCGAAAGAAAAGAATTTCTTATATGCGTAAATGTCAACCTGGTTATCATCAGGATTATTATTCTCCTTTTGACAACTAATTGCGACTGTTAAGAAAGCAAGAGAAGCTATCAACAACATTAAATTTCTATTGATTATAGATTTCATATATTTTTCATTTAATGTTAGCGTTTTCATATTTAAATCAAATATGAGAAAAACAGTATAAAGTTAGTTAGGAATAAAAATAAAGAGTTAAAATTGGAAAATTATTAATAACAACTGAGCACATAATAACCTGCAGCCTAGTATTGAGAGTGTTTATTTAAACCCCTAATGTCCTTAATTTTAATCGATTGGTAGCTAACACACTGCTATATGCGAATCTCCAACAATAAACATCTTGAATTCGCAGACCAGAAAGTGCTGACCATATATCTTTTTACCATTTTTCTAGGGCAGCGGCTCAAAGTTAAACATATGCATTAATTCGCATTTATAAAGCACACTCAAAACATTACTGTTTTTAGGTAATTATCTGAATCAAACAAAAAAATAAAGGAGAAGGTGAATAATTCATTCATTACCCACCTTCTCCCTTTAATTTAGTATAACGAGATAGTTATGCTAGCTATACTTTGCTGCTAACTATTTTACTTCTAAAGTAAATCGCCAGCAGCATTATTCTCGTACACATTATTGTCCTCAGTCAATTGCGTATTACCTGGTGCCCTTCGAATGCCATAGGTCTCGCTATCAGATATTTTACTGTTGGTTAAAATTAATTTAGAGCCTGGTGTTGAACCAAACATATAAATGTTCGCTCCACGCCCTCCGGCATCTCCTCCATAAGAAATTATGCCATAGTTTATTTCATTTAAGGTTGAGGGAGAGGCCAACTCTATTCCGAGCCACGCTCCGGGCGACTCTGTTAGTCCACTAAAAGTTATTTTATCATCGGCTGTTCCATCAGCAATAATAGCACCATCAGAAGTAACCCATAGTCTTAGGCCTGCATTAAATAGGCATGTTACACCAGCCTCAAAGGTTATGTCGGACCTCAGCTCGGCACTACTATAAAAATGGTATGGTAATCCTACTTCTTTAATTATTCCGCCGTTGTCAAATCGTATATTTGTGCCACTTGCCACCTCTATTGCCTGTATTCCGTTGTCGGTGTAAACAGAATTTTTATCAATATCAAGAAGGGCCTCAGCGCCTATTCGCATGGGAGCTAAAGTGTTGTCGCTAAAATTATTGCTTGAAAATTCCGGAAAAACACCATTATTTCCATCTACATATATGGCGTAACCATCAGACAATGAAATACTAGTGTTTTTAATACTAAGTTTTGCCGAAACGTTACTTTGCACCAGAACTGCGGTTTTTTGCCCGCTAGCCTTAGCGCTACCAGTATGCATAATCTGAACATAAGTAAGTTTATTCTTCACGTTGTTAGAACCTATATGAATTAATCTCCAGCTACCCTTTACCTTATCAATACCTCTAAAAATTATATTTTTTTCAGTGGTTCCTTCGGCATTAAGGTAAGCGGAATTCCCGCTAAACCAGAGCCTCAGGTCAGCACCGACTTCAATAACCACTCCTGGTAAAAGAGTTAACCCTGCAGTTGCCTGTAAATTGCTTGTGGCATAATAATCTGGATATTTTTCATCTTCAAAAAGATTTGGAAGAGTTGTATCGGTTGTAAGGGAACTAGGAAGCACACCGCCAATATACAATTTTGCCTTGGCTGCTGCTGAGCCTCCATGCTCATTGGTCGCAGTAACCTCAACCTCGTACAATCCTGCAACATCAGTAGTAAAGGAAGCACTATTGCCTTCGTCAGTTATTGTTGCTGAAGAGTTATCAGGAGATTCTTTAATAGTCCAACTAAATGATATCGGATTATTATCGGGATCCGAAGCAGTGGCATCGATATTAATAGTTTTACCGGTCATTCCAATAATTTCTTCTACTACAGTTACCGAAGGGATACTATTCGGGTCTAATTCTTCTTTTGTACAAGAATTTAGCGTAATTATGGCCACTAAGAGTATTCCAATAGTGCCAAGTCTAATGTTTGTTGTCATAAAGTTTGTTTTTTAAAAAATGATTAATGTTTTTAACTAAAATGCAGTATTTCAGTTAAATCATGTTTTTTTGCACCTTGTAAATATTTTAAGGTAGCTGAAAGACTATTAAAAGGGTTTAACACATTTTACGTCGCTTTACAATAAAGTTATGCAACAAGTTTAACGCTATAAAGGTTCAAACTAAAACGAACATTGTTTCTCAAGGTAATCATTATCAAGGCTATAACACTTAAACACTTGTACTATAAAGTTCATTTAAAGGACATATTTATTGGCTCTCCAACCATTCTGAGAACAAACCCCCTCCTTATCCGTTTTAGCATTTAGGTTATATAGTAGAAACACTAATTTCTTAATTAGCAATATGCAGCAGCCATTCCATCATTTCGAACCTTTAAAGGGGTATGAAAACTTTGAGGCAACCACTCAAATTATGATTGCCGAGATACTAGCCAGACAATTACCCTTTGAGATTATTGACTCTGAAAATAATCTTTTGGCTGTAACCTTTAAGAATCGTGAATTTATTATTCATGAAGGGACCATCTCGGATGGAAACACTCTCATATCCTTTTGGATATCCAACGACAAGTGGATGACTAAGCAATTTTTACAGCGGAAAGGGGTCAGCTTTGCTAAGGCAGTAATTCTGGGTAATATGGTGGAACTAAAATCCTTGTCTATTCCCAACTATCCGCTGGTGGTAAAGCCTGTGGATACCGACCATGGTATTGGTGTTAGCACATCTATTAACAATGAGGAACAGCTAAGGGTAGCACTTGAAAGAGCGTTTAAGTATTCTAAAAAGGTAATTATTGAAGAGTTTTTTTTGGGTAAAGAGTTTCGTTTTTTGGTGGTTGATGGAGTGGTTCGGGCAATAACATATCGTGAGCCTGCCAACATTGTGGGCGACGGTATTTCTACCGTAGAGCAACTCATCGACAAGAAGAATGTGGGAAGGGGCGATGATTACAAATTTCCTCTTTTGAAAATCAAGATAGATGATGAGGTTACTCGGCATCTGAATACACAATCACTAACCATTCATTCGGTTGTTCCCAATGGAGAGAAGATATATCTCCGCAAAAACTCCAACTTGAGCACAGGTGGCGACAGTATTGATGTGACCGATACAATACCGTCCTATTACAAAGATGTAGCCGTAAAAGCAGCTGATGCTGCAGGGTTAAGGATTGCTGGGGTTGACATGATTATATCTGACTTGAACAACGCTCCCTCCCAAGCCAACTATATTGTTGTGGAGCTAAATGCTCCCCCCATGTTGTCGATGCACAACTACCCGTACATTGGAGTAAACCGTCATGTGGAAAAATATGTACTGGATTGTATTCTAAACTCATAGAACCATTTTTGTCACTATTTTGGGAGGATTACAAAACCAGTTTTTTATCTATTGAATCGGGGTAACTGTCTATTAACAAGTATTTTATAATCAACATAGAGATGAACTTAAAAAAATTGAATATTCGGGATTTGAGCAATTGGTTTCGTTCGGGCATAAAACCTGAATCGGAATGGGGAATTGGTACCGAACATGAACAATTCATATATGATAAGAAAGATCTAAAACGACTAGCATATGATACCCAACTAGGTATTCGAAAGGTTCTTCAGGAGTTGCAAAAGGATATCTGGAAACCCGTTTTAGAAGGAGAAAATTTAATTGCTCTTTCAGCAAACGGAGTCACAATAACCTTGGAACCTGGTGGACAACTTGAACTCTCGGGAGGAAATTTCGCCACTGTTCACGAAACCTATGCAGAAACTAAACATCACTTAGAAGTTTTATCAGCCTTGGGGAAAAAGTTGGGCTTCTATAATCTGCCCATAGGTTTCGATCCTTTTTGGAAAAGAGAGGATATCCCATGGATGCCCAAAGAGCGCTATAAGTATATGAAATCTTGGATGCCCACCAAAGGAGGATTAGGCTTGGATATGATGACACGCACCTGTTCCATTCAGGTAAATCTCGATTTTAGCTCGGAGCAAGATATGGTAAAAAAAGCGCAGGTAGCACAAGCTTTTCAATCGGTGGTAATGGCGCTATTTGCCAATTCTCCTTTCACCGAAAAGAAGCCAAACGGTTATATTAGCTATCGATCTAAAGTTTGGGACGACACTGATAATGATCGTTGTGGATTTTTGCCATTTATTTTTGATAAAAACTTTGGGTTTGATAGCTGGACAGAGTATCTGTTGGATGTTCCCATGTATTTCATTTTTCGAGATGAAAAGTATTATCCAGCCAACGGAATGACATTTAGAGAGTTTATGAAGAAAGGCAAACCTTTTGAACCAACCATTGAGGATTGGGAAGTTCACGTAACCACTGTTTTTCCTGATATTCGGTTGAAAAAATTTCTCGAATTACGTGGTGCAGATGCTGGTGGGTTGGGACAAATTGCGGCACTTGCAGCATTATGGGTAGGCCTGTTATACGATCAGCAAGCGTTGGATAAAGCCCACAAAATGGCTAAAGAGATGGATGTGGATCTAATTTGTGGCCTTAGGGCACAGGTTCCAAAAAATGGTCTGAAGGCTCAATATAAATCTGTACTTTTGCAGGATATTGCACGTCAGCTGGTTCAAACCTCCTATGAAGGACTGGGCCGAAGGGCGCTTAAATTGGGAATAGAGTCTGAGCAAAAACATCTTAAACCTCTGCAAGAAATTGTGACTTCTGGTAAAACTATTGCAGAACGCCATCTAGACAAATATCACAACGAATGGGGAGGTGATTTGAAAAAAATATTTCTTGAGAAATAACAGTTCATTTTATCATCTTTGCATTAGCCTTAGGCTAAAATATCTACATTCATTACTAGAATCTATTTATCAACTGAATGCTATCAAAACTCAAGTTTTTATTAATTTATGCCAAGCGCTTTCGGTGGTGGTATGCTGGTGGAATAATTTTTTTAGGCTTAACCATTTGGGTTTCTGTTACCATTCCTGAATATATTCAGAAAACAATAGACATCATTGCCCAAGGAAGGATGGGAAATGAAGATATGTTTCTGAAGTATGTGGTCATGATTTTAGGGTTGGCCCTCGTACTGATTTTGGTACGAACCTTTTCACGTATTCTTTTCCTTGTTCCCGGACGGCTAATTGAGCGAAGGCTAAAGGGTGAGATGTACAGAAAACTTTCCTCCTTTGGTAAAGATTATTTCGATGAAAATAGTGCTGGTTCCATCATATCCCGCGTAAATAACGACATAAACGGGGTGAGAATGATTACTGGTTTTGGACTACTTCAAATTGGCAATATCCTATTCTCACTTTCGGTAACCCCCTATAAAATGTGGGCTATGTCGCCCAAACTAACGCTTTACTGCATTGTTCCGCTGGTGGTTGTGTTTTTTGCAGTGAGAATAGGGATGGCAATAATGGTAAAAAACACACGGCTAAGCATGGAAGCGCTGCAACGCTTGTCGGGCAAAACGGTTTCTTTCCTTTCAGGCAACGGTGTTATTAAAAGTTACAATATCCATCAATGGGCAGAGAACAAGGTTCACAAAGAGAGTGTCTCTCTATTTGGCTATACCCTAAAAATAGTTTGGATCCGCTCTTTCGTTATGCCGTTACTGGGAAGTATGGAACAAATCCTTAAAATAGTGGCTCTCTTTGTTGGAGGGCTTTTTGTTATTAACGGTGAATTTACCCTTGGACAGCTCACTGCTTACATTGCTTATGCAGCGCTTTTAACTCAACCCATTATGGGTTTGGGATGGCTATTAACTGTGTTTCAACAAGGGTTTGTGGGTATTGGCAGCATTCAAACCATTATGGATCGTAAAGGCGAAGACGACAACAAACCAGCATTGGCTGAAGGTGTGAGAGAGAGACTCTTCGAGAAAGGAATTTCCATAAAAGATTTGTCATTTACCTATCATAATGGGAATACACCCGTATTACAAAATATTACCTTTAATATTGAGCCTGGACAAGTAATTGGTATTACTGGACCGCTGGGGTCAGGAAAAACAACGCTCATCAATTGCCTAAATGGATATTTGAAAGTTGAACCAAGGCAACTGTTTTATGGTAACCAGGACGCTTCGAATACTCGAGGGCAAGATATTCGCTCCATCGTTCGCACTGTGAGTCAGGATCTATTCCTGTTTTCAGATACGGTGGAAAACAACATAGCCTTTGGAGCAGGCCTACAACCCGAAGACAAACTGGTGGAGCGTGTTGTATACAAGAGTGCGCTAGCCGAAGAGTTGGAGCGTTTTCCTAAAAAGGAGAAAACCATTGTAGGCGAAAAAGGCATTATGCTGTCGGGAGGCCAAAAGCAGCGTATAAGTTTGGCTCGAGCTCTTTATGCGCCAGGTCAATTGCTAATTTTAGATGATGTGTTTTCTGCTGTGGATACCGATACCGAACGATTTCTTATTAAGCAACTTTTTGAAAGTAAGGTAACCACCAGTTTGCTCATAGTTTCTAATAGAATGAGCGTTTTGGAGAGAACCGATTTTAACATCGTTCTGGAAGATGGAAAAATGGTTGCAAAAGGAACCCATGAGGAGTTAATAAACAGTTCCGATTTCTATCGTGAAACATGGAAAGTACAGGAAGGAGTTGAACGATGAGTAAAATTAATCCAAAGAAAATATTAAGTAACAAAGATTGGTGGTTATTCCGAAAGTTTTATAAGTATTTTAAGCCTCACAAAAAGTGGCTTATTATTAGTTTGGCGTCCATTCCTATCACCACAGCAGCCAGCATCCTTTTTCTATGGCTGGTACAAAGGCTTATTGATGATTTTATAATCCCTGGCGATGTTACTGGACTCAAACTATACATCATTTTACTCTCGGGTGTTCTACTGGTAAATTTTTTGTTTGACGGAATCTACAGCTATACTTTTTCCAAAGCGGGTGGTTTGGCCATTGTGGATATGCGGCGTGATCTGTTTGGTAAAACGCTTCGGTTCCCTATGAGCTATTACGACAAACATCCAATTGGAATAACCCTTTCGCGCTTAACCAGCGATATGGAAAGTATATCCGAATCTTTTGCCTCAGGCGTATTAGGATTAGTGGCCGATAGCATCAAAACCTTGGCACTATTGGGCTACCTTTTCTACCTAAATTTGGGCTTGTCGCTAGTGCTAATCTTGGTTGTACCTGTTATATACATTGTTATACGTTTTTTACGTAAGAAAATACGCAAGGCCTTCGATCAATCTCGAAGCAGCCTGGCCAAATCAGCCGCCTACTTGCAGGAGTCTATTTACGGAATGAAAACCATTCAGCTTTTTGCTGCCGAAGAAACTACATTTAAAAAATACGATGCGCTTAATAAAAGGTATAGCGAAGCGCAAAACCTTTCCAACGTGTACGATGCATCACTCTACTCCATTGTAGAGGGTATTACATCCATTGCAACTGCACTAATTATATGGTATGGCGCAGTCCAAATATGGAATCTAAACTTCACTATTGGCGTTCTAATCGTTTTCGTTACAACTTTGAGCAGGCTATTTATTCCTGTACGACAATTTGCACAGCAAATTACTACCATACAGCGTGCTCTGTCTGCCCTAGATCATATTAGCGTGCTGTTTGAGCAAGAAGTGGAAGAACCTGCCCATTGCGTTGGAAGGACTGATGTACAGCCTATCATTTTAAAAGAAGTAATCTTTAAAAATGTATTTTTCAGCTACTCCGCTGATGGACCCGACGTATTGAGAGATGTCTCTTTTACTTTGAACAAAGGGGATAGAATTGCATTGGTTGGAACAACTGGCTCTGGAAAATCTACCATCATTCGGCTGTTGACAAAAGCCTATTCTGGTTATCGAGGTTCCATCACAATTAACGGCGAAGAGTTACGAGACTTACCATTGCGCCGTATACGGGAAACTGTTTCGGTGATGCAGCAGGATATCTATCTTTTTAATGATACCATCGGTTTTAATATCAGTTTAGGGCGCGAAGGGATTGGTAAAAAAGAGGTTGAAGAAGCTGCCCAATTTGTTTATGCCGACCGATTTATAAGGAGATTACCCCAAAAGTATGATTTTATTATTCAAGACAATGGCGATAATCTATCTAAAGGTCAGGGGCAACTCATCTCATTTGCTCGCGCAATAAGCGGCAATAAGGAACTTATTATACTTGACGAAGCCACCAGTTCGGTGGACTCAATTACCGAGCAGTACATACAGAAAGCCATTGAAAATATATTTACATCTCGCACTGTTATTGCAGTGGCACACAGGCTGAGCACCATTAAACACTCAGACCTAATTCTTGTGATGGAAAATGGATATATCATCGAGCGTGGAAATCACTCAACACTTATGGATTTGGGCGAAAAATACGCAAGTTTAGTTAAGCAGATGGAAGAGAAAAAAGAGGAATAAATTTGATTGAGTTCTTTATAACTTCTGCTATCGCACGACTCTCGTCGTGTGGTATCCAAGCAAACAAAATTGCTACATTCCGTTATGTCACACGACGGGAGTCGTGCAGCAGCAATAGACTTTTCGCTTGCAACAAAAATTAGACTACTGTTAAAACTTTAGCGATTAAACAGAATTCCTATCTGTAAAGCAGGGTTATAAAATGATTTATCATTATTAACTTTTGCGGTTAAACACACTGCCTGAAACGTTAACGATAATCTTTGACTCAACGCATAATCGAGACTTAGGATTGGTGATAAAACCAAAATAGAGTTTTTATACAAGTAGGCTTCTGAAATTAAATTATTGCTTTGACTTTCGATATGCAGATTTTTAATTGCGCCCATACCAACAAATGCCGATACTGTATAACGAAACTTTTCGATTTGATGGCTAAATCCTACAAACGGACCACCGTATCCAAGATTAATGTATGAGTTCTTTGAGTTGGCCGAATTATAATTAGTTTTTTGCGTACCCCCATAAATTCCGGCAGTAAAATATTCGTGAAAATAGAACCTGAGAATACCCCCTATCCCAATATTTCCGCTCCTAATTTGTTGATGGCTGTTTTCCGTGGTAACAAATCCAGGCTGAACAATCAACATTCCTCCGCTATATATACTCTTATGTTCATTTTGCGAAAAAGTAATAACTGTAAAAAACAAAAACACTAAAACAATTAGCAATCTCTTCATATATTAATCTTTTCAACTTTCAACCATCTTCAATTTTCGCCAAAATTAAACTTTTTTATACTGCGCTGCAATTAGTTTTTATCGTTGCTGCTCATACTTCAAAATTCTAATTGCTAAATAGTCCTGATTATGGATTAACCGTATTGACTCTACTACTAAAGAAGTAACCTCCTGTAGTGAATCTATGTTAAAGATTACAAGGCTTTAATCTTTGTTAACGGATAAAATAACATGTCCTCCATGCGGGACTTTTGGTTATTGTATTGCTGTCATTTTACCTGCATTCTATTCCTAGTTCGGCTAAGACTCCTGACTTTGTCGCAACTAAACAGCAATCTCTAATCGTATCGTACTGCCAGCTACACTTGCATAAAAAACAAAGTCAATAAAACAAGGATTGAAAACTACGTATAGCCGAAGAATTAATACTGCTACTTGCGATTTGTTAAATCTTTCATAACCTCTTCAATGGCTCTATCGAGTTGCGGATCATTGTCTTTAACTCTATCCCTAAATGATGTGTTAATATAGATATCGGGGCTAACACCAGTTAGCTCAAGATTATCACCACTAAGGGTATAGCATCCCCAAGCAGGAATACGAACAAACGATCCATCAACTAATGATTTACCTGAAGTAAAAATTATCCATCGATAAGTCTCTGTTCCTAGTAGTTTGCCAAGTCCTAGTTCACGGAAACCTGCTGCAGTCATCTCTGCATCGCTAAGGCTATGCTCATTCATCACCAAAATCATTGGTTTGGCAGATGGTGCAAAATTAGGCTGAGGAGAGAGCATCCCTTCTCGATACTTCCAGTTTAAATATGGCTTTTGCGACAGAAAACTAAGCACATCATCATGAACATTACCACCACGGTTATACCTTAAATCAAAAACTAACGCGTCTGCATTGTTGGCATGGGTGGTCATATCAATTACAAACTGCTCATACGACTTGGTTGACATATCCTTCATGTGTACGTATGCCGCTTGCCCATTGGATTTTTTATTAACATACTCCTTGTTTCTGGTAATCCACTCATCGTACAGCAAATCAGAAATTTCCTCTGCTGTATGGGTAGGAACATTTACTTTAATCTCTACTCCCTCACGTTTAATAGTCAAACTAAATTCGTTTAGCCTTATAGGGAGTGAGAAGTAAAATTCGCGATTAACCAAAGGGCTTACAGCATCGCCATTAACAGCAGTAATAATATCACCTGCTTTAAGAATTGGATTTGTTAAGTCTAGATTCGAATTTCGGAGGATCCTTTCAATTCTGTATGGATTTTCATTATAAAAAGCAACACCTAACGATGCAGTATATGTATTATAGAATGATTTTTCCTCATCACCCTTGGAGCGAAAACCCATGTGTGATGCATTTAATTCACCCAGCATATCGTTTAGCAACTCCCGCAAATTATCGCGATGGCGAATATCAACAAGAAAGCCAGCATAGTAATCCCGCTTCTCCTCCCAATTTATTCCATGAAAGTTTTCATCGTAAAAGTTCTCGTCTAAAGTTGCCCATGTTTCGTAAAACATTTGGCAAAACTCATCGCTAAGTGTACGGCTAAAGGAGTGGCTTATTTCAATTGCCTCAAGGCTTTTCTTCTTTTTATCATACCTATATATATTACCATTGGCAAGTACAAACAATCCTTTACTATTCTCAGATACCTGAAACTCGTTCCGCAATTCAAAATTGGATAATCTTGAAAACGTTGGCTTCTCAAATGGTTTGCTCTCCATTTGCCAAAGGGCTAACTCCCCCTTATCGTGCGTTGATGCGAACAACATTAACGTTTCGGTTTTTGAGTTGACCAGGTAAGGTAAGTACTGCTCTCCACCAGGAACACGGATTGGCTCCCAGCGGTCAATTAAATCTTGCATATCAAGTGTTACGATAGGCACAGTATCCTTTTCTGATTTAACGAATAGGTTATCAAACTCTTTACCTTTAAGATTCTCAATAAAACGATGCAGAGGAATGCGGTAAATGGTGCTATTTTTTATGCCTTTAGGGTAACTTGGGGTAAACCTATCGGATGTAAAATAGATGTATTTACCATCTGCCGACCAGTAAGGATTAATCTCCGAAACACCTGTATTTGTAATATTATAAGTCAATTTGGTTTCTAAATCAAATACCATAATATCACTCTCAAAATTACTATAGGTTGTATAGGCGATATACCTGTCATCAGGCGAAAAACGAGGGGTTGAACTACCAAAACCCCATAGTTCTGCCTTGGTTATAGTAGATGTTTTTAGCGTTTTCAAATCGATAAGTTTTACCTCATCCCTTCCACTCAGGTAAACACCCTTGGTATGCTTGCTATTAACCGATAGTTGTCTGTTTGAT
The DNA here is from genome assembly GCA_028680705.1 of Bacteroidales bacterium. Taxonomy (GTDB): domain Bacteria; phylum Bacteroidota; class Bacteroidia; order Bacteroidales; family Tenuifilaceae; genus Perlabentimonas. Next base: position 15,690 of record JAQUJY010000033.1, on the reverse strand, counting down.
TTAGAATCAAAAGTTATCTGCTTTTCTTTCTCCAATCCATTAGCGCTAATACTAAACCAATTGGTGTAACCATTGGCAGTTTGACTAAATAATAAATTTTGACTATCGCTTAGCCAAATCACCTCTCCCATCCTTTCTGCGGTATTTGTTGGTAAATTCTTAATAAACATTCCCTTTAAGTCCGACACAAAAAGTTCACCTCTGCTTACAAAAGCAATCTTCTCTCCGTCGGGCGAAACATCAAACACCGAAATATTATTTTCAACGTTAAATTTCTGGCTGTACCCCAGGGTACTATTCTGAAACAGCGAAAATTTCAACGGATATGATTCTACGCCATCAACATCGTAAAGCCAAAGTTGATAGTCTTTAACAAACACTAGGCGTTTCCCGCTTGCACTAACCTGAGGTCGCTTAATTGATTGGTCGAAACTGGTTAATCTCTCTTTTTGTCCCCCCTTTAAAGAGTATAGATTATACTCATCATTAAACTCATCCGAAACAAAAAATACTGTGCCTTTACTATCAATAGTAGGCCACATGTTCTTACCCATATAATCCGTATGCTTTGTTAGTTTATCCGTTTTCTTGCAATAGGATAAAATTTGCGGGCTATGCTCACCTTTGTATCTCTTCCGCTGAGGAAACATAAAACTCTCCCACGAATCGGTAAAATAAAACTCATTGGTAAGTGGATGCTCCACAAGATGATGGGGGTTGTTAAAGAAATGATCGAAAAGCCTTTGGGGTGTGCCCCCAAAAACAGATACCCGGTAAGATGAGTAAAGGTTATACCTATCGGATGAAAAATAGATCCACTGTGAATCCCATGACCAACTGTCCACATGATCACTGGCCTGGTGATAAGTAAGCTGTTTAACTTCACCTCCAGCAGCAGGCACAATGTAAACATTCTCCCTCCCATTTTGGCTTGCTGTAAAAGCAATCCATTCACCATTGGGTGAAAATCTGGGTAAACTTTCTTTGCCATCCATTGCTGTTAAACGGTACGCAACACTATCATTTATTGACAAACGCCATAAATCATTCTCGTAGCTAAAAACCACAATATTGCCATCTGGAGAAAGCGATGGATCTGAAACAAACCTAATATCCTGATGGGTGGCAAAGCTATTGCCCTGAATGAGAGCAAATACCAATGGAAGAAGAAAACGTTTCATACCTAAAGAATTATGTTTATAGATTGAAGTCTAAATATACGTTAATATACTCCATTGATACAACTAGATTTGGCTATTTGCTCAATGTCCTTGTATTTTTAAAAATTTAAACAAACGATTAATTAAAGATTCATACCTTTGATTATCTAGCACTTATCATAAAAAATAAGTTTTATGTTGATAAATCCTGCTTTTTAACACTATATTTGCAGCGAAAGTTAAGAGATGCCGTTTGTGTGTATGCATATCTAAAAATCTATCGAACAACTTATTAGAATTGGTGTTTTTCACTAGGTATAAAACAAAATTGAAGTAATGATAAATTTTGAGAACAAGGAAAAATTCGCAGTAATAACTAAAGATAAGAGCTATAGTTATACTGAGTTACTGAATCTAATCGATTCGTACTCCAAACTATTTTCCAATCAAAACTTCGAAAGAATTGCAATATACTCTGAGAATAGGATTGATTGGATTGCCGCATTTTATGCTGGTTGGAGAAATGATTGCGAGGTTGTTCCAATTGATTATCTAGCATCTACAGAAGATATTAGCTTTATAATTAACGACTGTAAACCCGACCTAATATTTATTAGTTCTGAACTTAAGCGCAAGGTTGACGAAATATCATCGCAGCTGACCTTTACACCTAACATTTCTTATTTTGGGGAATTGGAGTTACCACAGCCTGGACAAGATTTAGAATGGGAGCAGCCTAAAGATTTAGACAAAACTGCTGCAATCATTTACACATCGGGTACAACTGGAAGCCCAAAAGGAGTTATGCTTTCGTACAAGAACCTTATTGCAAACATTCGTGGTGTTACAAAAGAGGTTGAGATTTATAATCCCGAACGACAAGTTTTAATGCTATTGCCATTGCACCATATATTTCCTTTGGCAGGAACAATGATTATTCCCCTTTACGTTGGAAGTTCAATTGCCATGTCTCCATCAATGCAATCAAACGATTTACTCGAAACACTTAGAAACAATCAAGTAGCAATAATGATTGGTGTTCCTCGTCTGTACGAACTTATTTATAAAGGGGTTTGGGCAAAGATTAGCGCAAGTTTTGTTGCCAAGACACTATACAAACTAGTAAAATCACTAAAAAGTAAAAAGTTAGCACTTAAAATCTTTAAAAAGGTTCATGTTAATTTTGGAGGGCACCTAAAGTTTCTTGTTAGCGGTGGAGCCGCCCTGCCTGAGCATATCGGTGAACTTTTTCAAACCTTGGGTTTTGATGTGCTTGAGGGTTTTGGAATGACCGAGGCAGCCCCCATGATAACATTCACCCGTCCCGGAAAAGTTAGAATTGGTTCGCCAGGTCAACCATTACCTAGCATACAGATGGAAATTAGGGATGGCGAAATTGTTGCCAAGGGCGAAAATATTATGAAAGGCTACCTCAATAGCCCGAAAGAGACAAGCGAAGTACTAAAAGATGGATGGCTTTACACGGGTGACTTGGGTAGAATTGACAAGGACGGATATCTCTTTATTACTGGGCGTAAAAAAGACATAATAATACTCTCGAACGGTAAGAACATTAACCCCGTTGAACTTGAAACCAAATTTGAAAAAGTTCATGATTGCGTGAAAGAAGCTGGCGTATTTCTGCATAATAATCAATTGCACATTGCCATTCTTCCAGACTTCGAGGCTCTTGCTGAGCAGCACGTTACCGATATGGACGATTACTTTAAGCATCAAATTATACCTGCATTTAACGATAAACAATCAAGTTACAAACGAATAATGAAGTTTGCCATTGTAAATAGCGAGCTTCCACGAACGCGCTTAGGAAAAATTCAACGGTTTAAATTAGCCGATCATGCCAAAAATGCAACAGCTAAAAGCGGAACCTTCAATTTTAAAGAGACCATATACTACCTTTCTGTCAAAAACTATATCGAATCACAGATTGATTTTGACGTTAAGCCAAATCATCATATTGAATTTGATATTGGGCTAGACTCATTAACAAAAATGGGGCTAGCTAATCATATCGAAAAAACTTTTGGCGTTAAGATGGACGAGAAAAGACTCATCACCTTTCCAACGCTTAGCGACATGGCAGATTATATTAAAGAGAAAAAGCAATGGTTCCGCCAAGAAACCACAAGCTGGGGCGAAACCTTAAAAGAAAAGGTTGATATAAAGTTGCCTAAATCATGGTTTACACACAACTTTTTTAAAAATACCGCAAAATTTTCATTTAAATTATACTTTCGTTTTCGTGGTGAAGGGATGCAAAACATCCCCGATGGACCATGCATAATTGCACCCAATCACCAGAGTTTTATTGATGGATTATTTGTGGCTTCGTTCCTAAAACGTAAAGTTTTTAAGCAAACCTATTTCTACGCTAAGAAAAAACATGTTAACAATGGATTTCTGCGGTTTCTTGCACGCACAAACAATGTAATTGTGATGGATATTGAGGGTGAATTAAAGGAATCGATACAGAAAATGGCTGCTGCTCTAAAGGAAGGAAAGAAGGTTATTATTTTCCCAGAAGGGACAAGAACCACAAATGGGAAATTAGGCGAATTTAAGAAAACCTTTGCCATACTTAGCACCGAACTAGATGTTCCTGTTGTGCCAGTTGCCATTATTGGGGCCGATAGAGCCTTGCCGGTTGGTGCAAAAATCCCTCGCCCCTGGGTTAAGGTTAGGGTTAAGTTCCTTGAACCAATTCCTCCCCAAGGACGCACACCTGAAGCACTTACTGAGGATGTTTACAATGAAATTAAACATGTTTTAGCATAAAAGACAAGTTAATTCAAAAAAGCGCTCCAAAAAAGGAGCGCTTTTCTTTTATAAAATCATTCCCATGTAACATATGTTACATCCCAGCTCATAGCCATTTCCTAAGTTTGCAGTGTAAAATAAAATTTAGCTTCAATAACAATTACACTACAATATGAAAAGGGATATCATTACAATCGACCGCGACCTTTGCAATGGATGCGGAAACTGTATTACCGGTTGCCATGAGGGTGCTCTTCAGCTAATTGACGGGAAAGCAGTACTTGTTAGCGAACTGATGTGCGATGGCCTTGGCGCCTGCATAGGCGATTGTCCGGTGGGTGCTATCTCAGTTGAGCATCGCGAGGCCGAACCATACGATGAAGTACATACCATTAGTCAAATGGTGGCCAATGGAAAAAACACTGTTATTGCTCATCTAAAGCACCTAAAGGATTACAATGAGAAAGAGTTTTTACGACAAGGTGTTGAATGGCTGCTAGCTAATCGGGACAAGTACAATTTCAGCCCTGAAGAAGTGCTACATTCACTAAATAGCCACCAAAAGGAAGAGACCTGCGGCTCTAACAACAATACCCCAAAGCCACAGCATCAGCATAGCGGAGGCAGTTGTCCCGGTTCAGCCGCAAAGAGTTTTGGTTCGAGTACACAGCAGAATGGTGCAGGATTGATTTCCGGAAAATCAGAGTTAACTCACTGGCCTGTACAGTTACATCTCATCAATCCTAATACTAGTCATTTTCAAGGTTCTAACCTATTGCTCGCCGCCGATTGTGTAGCATTTTCAATGGGTAATTTCCATAGCGATTATCTAAAAGGCAAAACACTTGCCATCGCCTGCCCAAAACTCGATTCAAATAAAGAAGTTTACGTTGAAAAGATTACAGCATTAATAGATAGCGCCCAGATAGATACCATTACTGTTATGAAAATGGAAGTACCCTGCTGTGGTGGATTACTTCAACTTGTAAAAATGGCAATGGATCAGGCAAAGCGCAAGGTGCCAGTTAAACTAATAACCGTTGGAATTAAAGGCGAAGTATTGGAAAATGCTTGGGCATAGCTCGGGGAGCGGTGTATCGGTGAGCGGTGAGTGGTAAGTGGTAAGCGGTAAGCGGTAATCAGTAATCGGTAATCAGTTAGTAAACTTATAATTACAATCAAATCAATTAACTAATAAAAACTACAATTATGAGCATGTTTTGTTTTCAATGCCAAGAGGCTGCTAAAGGCACAGGTTGCACCATTAAGGGTGTATGCGGTAAAACCGACGACCTTGCCAACACCATGGATTTACTTATGTTCACATTAAAAGGGATGAGCGTGTATAGTTCAACTCTACGAGTTGAAAAGAAATACGAGAATCCCATAGTAAACAAGTTTATATTTGATAGCCTGTTTATGACTATCACAAATGCGAACTACGACAAAAATGTATTTATCGACCGCATAACCCGTGGACTAGAGCTGCGCAATAGCCTACGCGAAGAGTGCAAAAAGCAAGGTGTTTCGGTTGATGATAGCTTTGAGGGTTGCACATGGCAAGGCACTCCCGAAATGTACGAGCAAAAGGCTGGAACTGTTGGTGTACTTACAGAAACCAATGAGGATATCCGCTCGCTTAAAGAGTTAATTATCTACGGATTAAAGGGAATGGCAGCTTATACCGAGCACGCATTTAACCTGGGCCACGAGGACGTTACACTTTACGAGTTTATGCAACGTGCATTGGCTGCCACCACCAAAAATCATAGTGTTGATGAGCTAGTAGCCCTAACACTTGAAACAGGTAAGTTTGGCGTTTCGTCAATGGCTTTGCTCGATAAGGCAAACACATCGGCCTATGGTAACCCCGAGATTACTAAGGTTAATATTGGTGTTAGCAACAAGCCTGGTATACTTATTAGCGGCCACGACCTAAAGGATATGGAAGAACTCCTTATACAAACCGAAGGAACTGGAGTTGATGTTTATACTCACAGCGAGATGCTTCCCGCTAACTACTATCCTGCATTTAAAAAGTACAAGCAATTTGTAGGCAACTACGGCAGCAGCTGGTGGAAACAAAAAGAGGAATTTGAAACCTTTAATGGTCCTATCCTATTCACTACCAACTGTATTGTGCCACCCAAAAAGGATGCAACTTATGCCAATAGGGTTTTTACAACAGGCTCTGCAGGTTATCCTGGTAGCAAGCACATTCCCGAGCGCGTAAATGGTAAGCAAAAAGATTTCTCGGAGATTATTGCGCTGGCCAAAACTTGCCAACCACCAATTGAAATTGAAAAAGGTGAGATTGTTGGAGGTTTTGCTCATGCACAGGTATTTGCCCTTGCCGACAAGGTTGTTGATGCCGTTAAATCGGGTGCAATACGTAAGTTCATTGTTATGGCAGGATGCGATGGCAGAATGAAAAGCCGCGATTACTACACCGAGTTTGCTCAAAAACTGCCAACGGATACTGTTATTCTTACGGCAGGATGCGCTAAGTATCGCTATAACAAATTGCCTTTAGGCGATATTGGAGGAATACCACGTGTACTTGATGCTGGTCAGTGCAACGACTCCTATTCTCTTGCTGTTATTGCCATGAAACTGAAAGAGATATTTGAGCTGAACGATATCAACGAATTACCAATTGCATACAACATTGCCTGGTACGAGCAAAAGGCTGTGATTGTTCTTCTTGCCCTTCTGCACCTTGGCATTAAGAATATCCACCTAGGACCAACACTACCAGCTTTTCTTTCGCCAAACGTTACTAACGTGCTTGTTGAGAACTTTGGAATTAGCGGAATTAATACGGTTGATGAGGATATCAAATTGATGGTTGGGTAATAATATCTAAATAAAAACTACGATTGATTTATAACAGTTGGCAAAACAATAATGATTTGCCAACTGTTATTTACCTAACTAACAACTTAATTTGAAATATTATGGCAAACGAATTCGTAAAAAGTAAAAAATTTAATTTTATTACTGAGGTTGAATATAGTAGCGGAGGAATAGTAAGCAAAAATGTGCTAAAACGCCCCACAGGGAACCTTTCCCTTTTTGCTTTTGATAAAGGTGAAAGTCTAAGCACACACACCGCTCCTTTTGATGCAATAATCCAGGTTTTGGAGGGCAATGCCCGCATTACAATAGGCGGTGAGCCCAACGATTTAGTTGGTGGCGAAACCATAATTATGCCTGCTAATATTCCGCATAGCGTTGTGGCAACCGAGCGTTTTAAGATGGTGCTAATTATGATAAAAGATCAAACTAAAACTGAGGAGTAGATTAATTCTAACTTCCTAAAAACACATTTTTACTATGAGTAACGAAATAATCTGCAACTGCATGGAGGTAACCCACGGTCAGATAGTGGATGCAATTAAAGAAAAAAACTGTAAAACCTTTGAGGATATTCAGGTTGAAACCGAAGCAGGAACCGTTTGCGGAGCATGCGAAGATCATATTCAGGACATTTTGGACGAACACTTAAACTAGGAGTAAAACAATTATGAATACCCAACACTTATCAACTGCACCGTTTAGGGACACACCCCATAAAGTGGATGTTCGAGAAATGTATAACATGCCCGATGCGCAGGTAATGCACATTACCCTGCAACCAGGCGAAGCCTTGAAACCACATAAAACACCTGTTGATGTTTTCTTTTACATTCTGGAGGGAAACCCAACCATTCACATAGGCGATAAATCCAAGGCATACCCAAAGGATACAATGATTGAGAGCCCTAAGGATATTGTCCATTACCTTAGTAATAATGGCAATACTGCTGCTAGGATTCTGGTGGCAAAAACGCCAAATCCGCAAAGCAAAAGAGTACTTTAGTCGATTTAAATTGCTAATCGTAAAATGGGTCGCTTTTATAAACTAATAAAAAAATACCATAAATGGCTTGGTGCTATCCTAGCCATTTTTTTTGTTTTCTTTGCCCTATCGGGCATCATAATGAACCACAGAGGGTTCTTTTCCCATTTTGATGTAAGCCGAAGTTGGCTGCCTAAAGAGTACCGTTACAGTAACTGGAATAACGCTGCAATTAGGGGAATTAATGAAATTGGTAACGACTCTCTTTTAGCCTATGGAAACATTGGCATTTGGCTAACCAATAACGACTTATCGAAGTTTACTGATTTCAACAATGGTTTCCCAAAAGGAATTGACAACCGAAAGGTTTCCGATTTGCACAGAACACAATCGGGCGACCTATTTGCGGCTACCCTATTTGGTTTATATCGATTGCCAGACCAAAACAATACGTGGCAAAAAGTACACCTCCCCATAGATGAGGAGAGAATTGTTGCGCTTGAGGAACTGGGCGATAGTTTGCTCGTTGTTAGTCGTTCGCACATATTATTGGGCTACGGAACGGAGAACTATAGAGAATTCTCAATTATACCCCTTAATGGTCCAGATGGTGCTGAGAACAGAGTTAGCCTATTTCGTACTATTTGGACCATTCACAGCGGTGAAATTTGGGGAAATGCAGGAAGGATTATTGTTGATATTGGCGGTATTGCAATGATTTTACTTTCGCTTACTGGTCTATTCTATTTTTTTGCACCAAATATTTTACGCAGAGTAAAATCAAAGGTAAACCTTAAAAGTAAAATCAAACGGGCTAATCGCTGGTCGTTTAAATGGCACCTAAACGTTGGTATTGTGGCCTCTGTTTTATTACTTGTTGTTACTGTCACAGGCATGTTTCTTCGCCCTCCGCTACTAATTCCAATTGCAAGCAAAACGGTTAAACCCATTAGGGGATCACGCCTCGATAGCGAAAACTATTGGAACGATAAGCTGCGCGACCTTGTTTACGATTCTAATCGTAAAGTTTTTCTTTTGGCCACATCGGATGGCATATATTTCACTCCTTTCGATTTTTCCGAGCCTCCCTTCAAGGCTCCTCTCCAACCTCCAATTAGCGTTATGGGCATAAACCTTTTTTGGCCTGAGGATGATGGAAACTTTGCAGTAGCTTCGTTCAGCGGTTTGTATAAGTGGAATCCTTACAAAAACAGCTTGTGGGATTATCTCACGGATAAAAAAACGGAACCCGTTTCGTCTCTTAGCTCGCCATTCGGAAACCTAGCCATAGCCGGTGGAGCAATATTGCCCAACGGGCAAAAAATATTCTTCGACTATAATACTGGGGCATTCTCAACCGATAGCCAATTTACAATACCCCCTATGCCCGATGAGATTATTAAAGAGAGTGGCATGTCGCTATGGAATCTAGCACTCGAGGTACATACATGGAGAATTCTGGGGTTTATCATCAGCGATTTTTATATCCTTGTTGTACCGCTTGCCGGAATATTTGGGGTTATCATTATTATTACCGGCTCATTGATGTGGCTAATTAGGTACAGGTCAAAAAAGAGAAGAATGCATCAAAAGTAATTCTATATCAGACCTACTTATCTAATGCGAGAGGCTATAACGCGTAAATGTTTCCATAACATTCTGTGCATAGGTTTTTGAAACTGGAATCTCAATGCTTGCCGGGCTATCAAGTTCGAGTATAAGTTCCTCCTTATCCTTTCGCAAAATCTTTACATTCTCAAAATTCACCATAAAGGATCTATGGCATCGGATTACCTCTGAATTTTTTAGCAACAATTCCAAACGCTTTATGCTATTACGCAGCGTAAAACGAGCGGTCTTTCCTTTATCTATATAAAAAACATTAACATAGTTATCAGCAGATTCAATGTAAAGCAGATGCTCCGCTTTAACAGAAAACCTTAGTACCCCTTTTTCGTCATACAAGGGAATCATCTTTTTTGAAGACTCGAACCCAATGGCTGAACCAGCCAACTTTTGCAATTCATTCTTTTTATCTTGCCACGAAAAGTAGAGCCAAAGCACCGAGTATGGAATAAACAATACCAGAGCTGTGTTCTTTGCCGAAATCTTCAGTAAATCGAGGATAAATCTGGAATCGTGTATAAACAACTTTTCGAATAGCGTATAAAAAATGGCCATTGCAAAGGCTTCGGCAAATGACCAAAGTATGTATTGCCATACCAGTAAATTTCTCTGCTTAGAAACGTAATACATTATCACCCTGCTAATTACCACAACCAGTACACCTGTAAGTATAATTAGGGTTGATAAGCCCAAAAACTCCCATTCGGTTAATTCATAAAGGGTTTCAAGTCCAAAGGGCGCATAAATGTTAATAAAAACCACGGCAAAAAGAGCCGTTAGGATTATGAGCCTAATGATATTCTTTTTGTCGGTTAAATATTTAGGAAGCGGACTATTAAACATTTTTGATATTTATATTCTCAAAGATAGTAAATCGAAACCTCATGAGTGTCCTCAATTTTTAGTGATATCAATATATTGCATAAAAAAACTGATACCTACATACACTATTCTACCCCTCAACGGGCAATCTTGCCCCTTTGAACAGCCGATAAACCCAAAAATTTGGTGCAAAATTATTTTCATAAGACATTTGATACTGTACCAAAAAACCCTATCCATGGAATTCACAAAAACATATCACGAGCTAAAGCAAAATTTTTCGATAACCAGTGCTGATACCAAACTAAATGAGCGGGGATTTACGTTTAGTTCTATTCCATTTTGCAGCAACTCAAAACCAATCCCATATACTCGAACAGGAATTTACAATGAAACAGACGGTTATTCTTTTGCAGCTGACGATGCAAAAATTGAAAAAAACTCACAATTCAACCTTCCCGTTTATCTACCCAACTCTTCATCTAAATATAACAACGCAATAGTCCTCCTTCACGGATTAAACGAGCGGAGTTGGGACAAGTATCTTCCTTGGGCTCACTATCTAGGTCAAAAAACTAACAGACCGGTAATCCTATTTCCCCTTGCATTTCATATGAATCGTGGTTGCGATGATTGGTCAAATCCAAGACTTATGATGCCCCATCTTACCAATCGTAAAGAAGATAAGGATATTAGCATGGCCACTTTTGCCAACATTGCATTGAGTCAACGCCTAAGCGACGACCCTCTTCGTTTTTTTACATCAGGGAATCAAAGTGCCGACGATTTAATTCAGCTCTTGGAGTCAATCAACGAGGGTTCCTTCCCTTTTCTTGAAAAGGGAGCACAAGTCGATTTTTTCTCCTATTCCATCGGTTCGTTCCTTGCCCAAATCCTTTTTCTTGCAAATCCTAACGAGATAGTTAGCCACTCTAAGCTCTTTATTTTCTGCGGCGGGTCGCTATTTAATGCAATGAATGGAACCTCACGCCTAATCATGGATAGCCATGCATTTAGAAGTTTACGAAAATACTATATTAACGATTTCCTCTTTGAGATAAGGAACCGATCCCCACTGTCATCCTTCATTAAGGGAGGGGTTTGGGGTGAGTCATTTATAGCGATGATTAACGAAGAAAACAACCAATTTTACAGAGAGCATAAACTTCAGAGGTTACGCAATCAAATACAAATAATCTCTCTGAAAAAAGATGCAGTTATTCCAAGCAATGCAATGCAGTCGACTTTTGCATGCATACACAATAAAAGTAAAAATATGATTACGGAGTTGGATTTCCCTTTTGAGTACTCTCATGAAAACCCTTTCCCCATTCTTTCTGCCGCTAAATCAGCAGAGGTTGACAAGGCGTTTAATCAGGTATTTAGTAAAGCTGCAGCATTTTTATGCTGATAATAAGCCTTAAAATTGAGTTTAGGATTTTGCATCTAACTAAAGACTAGCACTAATTCCCTAATCCTTTGTCCAAATTCGGGTATTCAGGTTTAGCTCATGTATTATGGCTTGGTTAAATAAAAACAGGTTATGCATAAACTCCACATCCTCAAACTTAGCCCCAGATGCGAAGACCTTTGGCTCAAACAAATTTTGATTAAAGTTCATGGCAACGTAAACTCTGGAGCCAATAAAGGACAAGTACATATTTCGCTTGTACTTCCTATAGATTTGAACAAGCGCTTCCATAATGGTTGGAGTGAGTATATAGCGCGCCTCAGTTTGATCGGTTGAAAAAACTGCAAATATCTTTTCGAATTCAGGGTTCTCTAGCTTAACCAGCTTGCCCTTTGAACTGATCTGAAGTTTTTGTCCAAGTTTCCCGAGTAGCCGTTCCGCCGTGTCGGGTTCAATGTAGGTGTTGCCCCTAATCTCCTTATTGAAATCAGCGGTAAAGAAAAGGCCTCTGAAAATAGTATGCCAAGTCTCCCTTCGTCCACCATTCTTATCGTATGTAACTGTTTTATATTCGGTATGCAGCTCAGAGCATCTAAAGTCGGTCTTATCAATTCTACCGCTAATTAGATCGTCACCTCTGTACCTGTCAACCGATTGCCTAAAAAGGTCGCTTTTTTGATATTCAGAAACACTAATGCATTGGTTGGGGTCGTATTCCCAACTGGCATCAATTGCGTTAACAATACCACGAACTACTTCATTTTTAAATCGATCTCGGTATATTTTTTTCTTTTTATGGGTACGAACAAGTATAACAATACCGAGTATAACAAATGGTACTAAAATCAGAAATGGAAGTGCTTCGTTACCACTCTCCTCAAATACAATACTTAGTGGGACGAGTAGCAAGAAAGAAAACACAAACAGGAGTATACCGAATACTTGTCCTCTTTTTACCGCTTTACGGATTCCTTCCAAATCAGAGAGTTTATCTTTCAGTTCGTTGTTATAAAGAGATTTTAGGTCGTCCTTTCCTATCATAACTATTTGGTTATTGAGTTTTACCAGTTTAAAACAGAAAACCATTGCTACAGGTATTGTAGCAATAGTTTTCTAGGGTTAAATTGTCGGCTAGTTAAAAAGATTTTTAACGTTTACGTTTTGCCTTTCGGTTTCAGGAATAACAAATACTTCTTTCCGCTTAAACCCCATCATACCCGCAATAATGCTAGTAGGGAAAACCTGCGTAGCGTTATTGTAATCGGTAACAACTGCATTATAGGTCCTACGTGAGGCAGAAATTTGGGATTCAACCTCATTTAGGGTACGCTGTAAATTCAAAAAGTTTTCGTTTGCCTTTAAATCAGGATAGTTCTCAACCGACACCATTATGCTTCTCATTCCCGCTGAAATTTGGTTATCTAAAGCAACTTTTTCATCAGGATTTAGGTTTCCGCTAGTAGCCTTGGCACGCATCTCTGTAACTTTGGTAAGCAACTCTTTTTCGTGGCTAGCATACTGCTGCACCGTTGCCACAAGGTTTGGGATAAGGTCGTAACGCTTTTTTAGTTGTACGTCCATACCTCCAAAAGCATTGTCAACCTCGTTGCGCTTACGAATAAGGCTGTTGTACATGCCAATTATGAGCAGACCCAAAAAAACTGCTACGGCAATAAAAATAGTTGTAGTACCCATTTGATTTTTGTTTTAATTTTTAGAACCCAATTAACTAATACATTACACATAATTTTAGATTGCTCTTTCATAGAACAACCTGCACTATTTATACACTAAAAATACGAATTGATTTTTAAAAATACTATACCAATGCCGTTTTAGCAATGGTGATTCACATAATAAGGAACCTACAGGTTTTATTAGCCCTATAAAGTGTAAGTTAATTTCATTGAATTGATTGAGTAAAAATTGCTATAATTGCTACGACAAGTAAAAATAAAGCACAACCGAATATGAAGATTAAAACCCTAACAACAGCCGAGAAAGTGCCCTTTAATCTCGATGGAAGAAAGATGTACATTGGCCCTAATGCAGAGTTGATCCACCTTAGCCTGAAACCAGGAGAAGTTTTAGAGAAACACAGCAATCCGTTCGATGTAGTATTCTATATACTAGAGGGCAGCGGAATTGTTGAAACCGACGACCAATCCATTAATGTTGAACCCGATATGTCCATAGAAATTGAGATGGGCATTAATCGAGGCATTACCAATACTGGCGATAAAGCGCTAAGGGTACTGGTTGTTAAAATACTTTAATAGGGGTTAAATTGATATTGCAAAAACAAAACCGCTTCAATGCGTTGCCAGTTAATGCCATCAACTTTGCCTAACGAACAGCGATACTACGAGAATGAGCAATAAAATATCAACAAGTATTCTTATTCGCAATATTTTCTGTACAAATCCATATATTCAAAAATTATATTGATAGCATCTTGTTGCATATCCACATTTAATGATTGATTTATGCGAACATTATTCGTCAGGTTATAAACCTCACACCAATCTGAATCAAATGCTTTTTGTGCTTCAATAAGTGCACAAATAATATTGATTGTATAACTTTCATTACGCTTGGATTTTGCTTTGTTTGCATAGATAATTGGCTCGTCAACATCAAAATAATTTTCCATAGCTTGCAAGTAAGCCATACAAATAAGCAAATCTGCACTGGCCTGATCAAGAAAATCATTAGCATCTTTAAAACTATATTTATCTTCTAGATATTCATAAAAATCAGACGAATTATTAAAACCATTGCCCCAGCCTAACTGATTTATAACTGCTATTTTCAATTCAATTGGATGTATACTTTCGTTCAGGTAGCTCATTAATTCAACAGTTAATCTTCCTTCGGCTGTGGAAGCTAATTGTACAATTTCCAAACCTGCATACGCTTCACTTATAGGAGTAGAAGTTAGTGGCGAATCAGCAAATAAGTTCTGACTGAATAAAAGCCCTATTAACAGGGTTAAGATTAAACTTTTTCTCATAATAAAATAGGATTAATTTATATCCGTTTCATAATTCATAGTGTTGCTATGTCAATTACTTGCACTTTTATTTCTTTCATCTATTTTACCATCTCCACCCTTCGCACTCCCCTGTAACTTGGAATATTTTTCAACTCTTTCAGATAATCAATAGTAGCTTCTGCGCTGGTACGAAACAATCCCTGCCCTGGGTCTTTGTGATCGTACTTGTAGACCGAAGCCATATAGTGGTTTATTACTACCGAATAAGTTTTGTCCATATCAAACGGTTTACCTTCGGTTGTAAGAAGTTCCACATCTTTGAGACTCCCATCGGGGTTAAGGGCATAACGTATATTTATTCCCGAAGGATAAATGGGCAAATGGTCATCAAACGTAAATGCTGATAAAAAAAGGTTGCGTATTTCGTGTCCAGAAAGGTTGAACTGCACAATTTCATTGCCAAACGGATCCATCTCATACACGTCTTTGGTAAGTATGGGACCTTTGGAAATTGCTGACACCCGCACTCCGCCGTGATTGATAAAGGCGATGTCGGTTCCGGAAGCCACACGGATGGCATCGGTCATCAGATACCCTACTTCCTCGTAGGATGAGAAATCATCTTCGGCTATGGCAATGGTTTCGGTTAATGCTGGATTGGTATTGTAGGTATCCACCATTGTTTGAATATCGGCACAGGTATTTCCTATTTCACCCACGGTAAGCAGCTGCATTTCTCTATCTACCCTCCCTTTAGGACTAACGGTAAGCCTTATAAGCGTTGCATAGTTAAGCCTTCGATCGGCTTGGGTAATCATAATTCCATTGTGAATTTGATTTTTTTCGACCTTGGTGTGAGAATGCCCGCCAATGATTACATCTACGGTTTTTGCTGGTAGCTGCATGGCTAATTTCACATCCTCTTCAAAGCCCATATGGTTCAGCATAACAAACACATCGCAACTGTCTTTTAAGAAGAGATACTCTTGGGCTGTTCGGAATGGGTCTTTAAACATAAATCCTTTCACATTATCGGGGTGCGAGTCCGGTATCCCAT
>JAQUJY010000125.1 GCA_028680705.1 Bacteroidales bacterium | reverse complement strand
CTCGGCGAGTACCTACTACAAAGTTAAACGGTATTTGTCCGGCTTTAACCTTAATTCTTCGTTCACGGGCTCGCATATTATTTATCGGGTCGTTAAAAAGTGGGTTGTGCGATGAGACCTGCATTGACCCTCTAGCATAGTTGAAAACATAATATTTATCGGGTTCTAGTTCAAGGTAGATGACAATCCAGTCGCCTGTATTGCGCTTGTAAATCTCAATAAAGCCATCAACTTTTTTATTTACTTGAATGTTACCAATGGTTCCAATGCCAAGTTTGCCGTTGGATATAAACGATTTGTTAACCGGATCCCATCGCATCCTCAACTCGGAGAAGGTAATAGTACTTTCCATGCTACTTGGTATTTGGGTCATATTTCCAAACAGCCGAATTTGATTTATGTTTGTTTGTGCTTCACCTGGTTCTAATCTTTCATAGAGGTACTTAGAGTATATTTTTCGATTGAGGTCAACGTTAAGAAGCCCAGATTTTTGGATTATATCATTGGCCATAGCTTCCAGTGAAAGGGGGTTAAAATGAAACTTTAGCGCCAAAACAACATCCATGTTCAGGGTACTATCACTAAGATTGTGCGTTAGGGTACCCGTGGTGAAGTGGTTAATTTGACCTAAATTAATAGGTAGGTTTACTTTACCCTCGCTGAAAAGCATACAAAAGTTCGAGGCAAGGCTTATGAGATTACCCTTAGAGTCGGGGTCCTCAATTTTCTCCTTTGAGCCAAGCATAAACCTATTCCTTTTATTGCTGTAATGCATATATCCATAGGCATTTACAAGTGTTTTATCACTATACTCTTTCCTGTTGGTAAGTAAGCCAGGGTAGAGATGAGTTGAATCAATAGTAACTATACTCCCAGAAATCAGGTTAACCATGTTTAGGTTCTGAGGCGATTCAGGAACTGGAATGTATAGGTTTTTTGGCTCAAGCCTTGCCTTAAAGTTTACATTGCTTGATTTTAGCTGGGGACAACTATACAGAGGTTGTGCACCACCGTTAAATAGCCAAAAATGCTCCTTGGCAAATACTTCGAACGACCCAATAAAGCCAAACCTTGGGCTAAGCCTAAAATTATCAGGTTGTGTTATAGCCCCACCGGCAAACGTATTCCCTTGTTCATCAACCTTAATATCTTTTAGGAGTACGGGTTGAATTGAGTCGTTCTCATCAACATAATCAATAGTACCCGATGCAAAATACTTTTTGCGACTAGGAATGGAGACTTTAGCATCGTAAATGGTATGAAATCTATCGGTGTAGTTTGCCGTTATTACCGAACCGGTAAGCGGGATAAACCTCTGCTTTGCATCAACCTCTACCTTTTTATCCTTTGGGTTGATAATGGCATCGGCAACAATGATGTAGTTTACGGAATCGGCTTTGATATTTGGCTTTGCCAGGTTATATTTCACTTTTGGCGAAACGAAGTAAAGTGAATCCTCTTCCATGTGAAATGAATAGAAGATTGCTCCAGGGGGAATCGTATCCCTATCTGCCATACCCGAGACATAAAACTCTTCCATTTCAACAGCTTGCTGCTGTGATGGAGTTGATATGGTTAACTCGTTCTCATCGATTCCCCATGTAAACATATCGAGATATGAGCGGTACATCATGGGGGGCAAACTGGCTAGCAGGCTATTGTCTATTTTGCTAAAAATACCTTCACGCGATTCAAAATCAATCCAAACCTTCATCTTATTGGCATTTAGAGCCAACTCGGTAGTATTCACCACATCAAATTCAACATTTGCCGTATCGCTGTGGAAGTCGATTGCGTTGAAAGCGTACTCTTTTGAACGTAACCTGGCTTTCTCCATGTCCATAAGTCCATCGCCAACAAGACCGAGGGGCTGTAGTATTAAGTCGCCTGTTAGTTTAGCCTGCTTATCAAACATTGAAAATGGTTTTTTCCCTTTGTAGGCAAATAGTTGCTCCTTAAAAGGGTACCATTTAATTAGGTGTTCGTCGCCCTGAACCTGAGGAAACTGAATACCAGCCTTTTGTTGTTGCATGCTAAAGTTGGTAGCAACGGTTCGCATTGAATCGGGAAAAAAGTATACGTTGTCTGATGTAACTTTTGCAGTTATGTAGGTTAAATCGCCCATGCCCCTTAAGCCCTGATTGCTCAGGTCGATCCTGTTGAAAAACCTACCGCGTCCTTCATAAACAGCATATCCTTCGGATGGCGATTGGCGTCTGAATCCAAGTGAGTTATCGGGTCGGAGGATTAGGGTATCCTCAATGGGTCCAAGGATATCGGCAGAGTAGAACATACCGATAAAGTTCATGTCTTTAAACTCAAAGTGATTAATGTTGAAAAAAGTGAATGGGTATATTTCGAAAAAAAAGTTATCGCGGTCATAAACCCCATCATGAATAGTTTTGTCATCGTAGTAAACAAATGAACTTTTAGTACTCTTAAATATGGGGTAATCCTCATTTGTTTGCAATCCCGATTTATTATCAGGTTTATCAATCAGAATTTCTCCTGTAATATTTTCGAGGGTACTGGTAACCTTGTTTAGTACCCGTTTTCCATAGAAATCATAATCGGTTGTTTGGTAGTCTATATTCAGCGAATCGATTGAGCTAAGTTCAAGGCTGAAGTTTGTGTAGTCGAAGTTAAAATCTTTACCATAGAATGTGAATAGCCCTGCTCTAACAACGCCATCGAAAGCAAAATTTCTATTCTTTTTAAGGACAAGCCTTTTTCGTGCAGGATAAATAAAAACGTTTTGCGAGTCGCTAACTGAAACATTACTAACTCCGTTAATGGCCATCTCAAGCGTGTTAAGGTTAAGAATGGCATTATGCCCTCCATCAGTTGATGAACTGAATTTTAGCACATCATAGTCAATAAATTTTCCGCGGGCTCTAATGGCATCGTAAAGTTTTGGAAGCGTTTGTACATTGCCCGTTTCAGATTCGTAGAAAATATAACCAAGCATAGCAAGTCGCATAACCTCTACTCGGGTTTGCTCAACAGATTTTCGCATAAATCCGGAGAATTCATTGACGTTAAAATTTTTTGATTGAATTTTGCGGGTGAAATTGGCAACAGCAAACAACGGATGTTGCTCGTCGCGCCCCATTAGTATGTCAAACTCCTCCTCGTTAAAGAAGTTGTTTGATTCAAAGAAAGCCCTTCCCAGAGATGAGCCAATAGGTGCACCAAAGGTAAGCTCGTCGCTTTCTAACTTCCATTGTATTTGACCAAAAGTCATGGAGAAATTGTGGTAAGAGCTAAGTATGGGGCTTTTAGTGGTTAAAAAGTCGGTGGGCGAAATGGTAACTAGTCTGTCACCATCGTTATATGTGAAGTTTAATCCTGTATGAAAAAGCGAATCGTTTTCGAGCTTAAATCGAATTTGAGCGTAGTTTGACATTAGGGTTTGTCTACGGAAGATGTAGGTTGTTGCCTCAACTCTGAGAAACTCCTTTTTGTTTCGTTTAATCTCAATAATTGCTGGGTTTTCACGGGTTCCTCTTCCCACAAATTGCGAGCCCATCATGTAGTAGCCCCCATCAAAGTCAACATCATCAAATAGATCTTTTATTTTGTGACGCTGTGTATAGGTGTGGAACTCTGGATAAACCATCATTTCGGGTTTTGAAACCCTTGTAATTTTATCCTTAATTCGTCCTAAGGCGGGTTCGTGAAAATAATCATGATTTGTAAAAAGTACCGAATCTGCTTCGTACTCGTTACGGGTTAGGTTTATGGTGTAGTTTGAAAGTGTTGCAAAAATTTCATCTTCGGGGAAATTGCTTCTTGCCCAGGTAACCTTGCCCTCTTTTCCAATCCATTTATCCTCAAGAGGGAAAAATCTTCCTGAAGTAGATAGCACAGCTATGGAGTCGGTGTTATTATAGCACGTAAGGTTGATATTAGAAAAATCGATATAAAAATCATCAGTTAGATGAAGGGTAAAGTTGTTGTTGTTTGCTTTCCAAGTGAATGCAGGGTTTACAGTTAATATGTTTTTGGTGAAAAGCAAGTACGAGTTTTCGGTAAACCTCCCGATTTTGGCAATGGACACTTTGTTGTCGTTTACCAAAATGGCTAATCCATTAATCCAAGGGTCAAAAATCTCTTGAATCTTATCGTCCTTAGGGTAAAGCGATAGGATTTTGGCCAGCGCAACAAAGTGTGAAGTGTTGACAATGGTTTTTTTGAGCAGGGCGTTAGAAACGTCTATGATTTTTCCCTTTTGTTCAACTGAAAATGAGATTGAATCGTTATTCCAAAACTCAGCAAAGTTTTTATAAAGTTGTTTGTCTTCATCCGACAGCTGATTTTTGATGACTTCCTCGAGTTGGGATGTAAATTTATGTGATTCATCCTCAAAAGGTTTAAATTTTTGTCCAAGAGTTATCTTGCTAAAGCACAGAAGAATAATAAGTGCTAAGGATAATCTGATAAATAATCCTTTTAGTAAGAGGAGCGAGGAGAAAGGGTTCATAGCAATCGATTTATCCTATTAGTTTTCGACTATTTTCTTAGTAGTAACCAGTGCCCATTTGTTTCTGCTCTTCGATTCGATGAATGTTAAGCCATGATTTGTTGCTGAACTTTTCAACATTTCAACATCCGAAGTCAAAATTCCGCTCATAACAAGAAGACCATTATGCTCAAGGTGCTTTACGTAGGTTTTCATATCGGCCATTAATATGTTTAGGTTGATGTTTGCCAATATAATGTCGTACGTATTATTCTCTAGGGTTGATGCATCGCCCAGAATAACTTCTATTTTATCGCAGCTGTTGGCCACTATGTTTTCCTTTGCGTTCTTGTATGCCCAGGTATCATTATCGATTGCAGTAACGAATTGGGCTCCCAATTTTTCAGCAACTATAGCCAGAATCCCTGTTCCACAGCCCATGTCGAGTACTTTTTTATCCTTTAAATTGATATTGAAAAGTTCATTTGCCACTAGCCATGTGGTCTCATGGTGCCCGGTGCCAAATGCCATTTTAGGTTCAATAACAATTTCAACCTCAAAACCACTTTTAGGTTCGTGGAATGGTGCTCTAATGTAGCACTGCTCTCCGATAGCTATTGGGCTAAAGTTCTTCTCCCATTCCTCATTCCAATTCTGGCTTTTTATAACGCTTGATGAATAAGAAATTTCTGAACTTAAGCGCAGTTCAGAAATGGTTTTGCTCAGAATTTCCTCCTTATAGTTTTGACTTGGAATATAGGCATTTAGCCCTTCCTCAAATTCAGCAAAGCTATCAAAACCAATATCAGCAAGCAAAGCTGTAATTATCTCAGCATATTGCTCGTTGTACGGGCTAATGCTAATTCTAACCTCGGTATAGCCCATACTACTTGGGAAATGATTTGGCAATGGCAATAAAATCTTCTGCTTTTAGTGCGGCACCGCCAATTAGGCCACCATCAACATCTGCTTTTGCAAAAATCTCTTTAGCATTATCGGGCTTGCAGCTACCTCCATAGAGTATGCTTGTTGATTTAGCCAACTCATCGCCAAATTTTTTCGATACAATTTGCCGTATAAATGCGTGTATTTCTTGCGCTTGCTCTGGCGAGGCAGTTTTGCCTGTTCCAATTGCCCAAATGGGTTCGTATGCAATAATAATGTTTCCCATTTCCTTGGTATCGAGTTTAAAAAGCACCTCTGAAATTTGCTTCTCAATAACGTTGAAATACTGATTTGAATCTCGCTCGTTAAGCTTCTCGCCGCAGCAAAAAATTGGGGTAAGCCCATTTTGCATTGCAATTTTAATCTTATTCAAAAGCATTTCGTTGTTCTCGCTAAAGTACTCGCGACGCTCGGAGTGACCAACAATAACGTGGGTTGCCCCAGTTGATGAAATCATCTCTGCGGATACTTCGCCCGTGTAGGCTCCCTTTTCCCATGCTGCACAATTTTGGGCAGATACTTTTACTCTGCTTTTAGCAAGGGCTTGTGTAATAAGGGGAATATGGGTTAAGGGCGGTGCAATAATTAGCTCAACATCGGTTGGTGCCGATGCAGCCATATCGTTAACCTCGTTGGCAAGTTTGAGTCCCTGTGCGGGGGTTGTATTCATTTTCCAGTTGCCTGCTACAATTTTTTTTCTCATTTTATATAGATGATTTTATGTTTAAAAGTGGTTTTTGGTGCGAACAGCATATCCAAAGATATAAAAAAATAGCATAGGTTATCTACGATACGGTAATCCTTGGATCGAGCATGGTATATATCAAATCAACAGCAAAGTTGATTACCACAAAAACCATTGAAATTGTTAATACCGATCCAATAACCAAAGGGATATCGTAGCTGTTTAGGGCATTTACCACCACGTACCCCAATCCTTTCCAACCAAAAATATACTCAATAAACACAACCCCTGCCATAAGCGAGGCAAACCATCCCGAAACTGCAGAGACTACCGGATTCATTGAGTTTTTGAGGGCATGTCGCCAAATAATCTTGCTGAAACTTAACCCTTTTGCTTTTGCAGTTCGAATATAGTCTTGCGAAAGGGTTTCGAGCATTGAGTTTCGTGATAGCTGTGTAACAATTGCAAGCGGTCTTATGCCTAGCGTAAAAACTGGTAGAATAAGGTTTTTAAGCTGTAGCTTAACCCCTTCGCCCATCATGTCAATTTCCCATAGATTTCCGGTAAGATTCAGTCCCGTATAATCTCGTAATACAAAAGCGAATAGCCAACCAAAAAGTATGGCGGCAAAGAACGAGGGTATGCTCATGCCAAAGGCAGAGAAAACGATTAGGCTACGATCTAACCAACTGTTCTTGAATATTGCAGCAATTACCCCAAGCGCAATCCCAAGGATTGTTGCAAAAATCATTGCAGTTATGGCAAGAATAAATGTATTGGGGAGAGTTTCGGCAATAATTGATGAAACATTTCTCCCGCTCTGATATGAGCGTCTTAGGTATGGCGCTTTTAAAGCTATAGCCCTTTTTGGGCTAATGGGGATTGTAAATGCAATGCTGTACAGATTACGATTTAGAAAGATGTAACTATTGGGGTTTGATTGATTATGCAGAGATATAGGCGATAGGTCGTTTAGGTATTTTAAGTATTGTACTGCTGCGGATCTATCAAGGCCAAGATCTTTTCGAATGGCCTGAAGCGATGTTTCATCAGTTCTTTGCCCCATAACCATACGTGCAGGGTCGCCGGGGATTATGTGGAACAGGAAAAAAACAAGGGTAACCACACCCCAAATAACCAGAATGCTATAGAGAAATCGTTTAACAATAAAA
>JAQUJY010000124.1 GCA_028680705.1 Bacteroidales bacterium | reverse complement strand
TTAAGTTTTATGGGGATAGGAATTTCAGCATTTGCCGACCTAAATTTAATAAGACCTATTTATGGCGTTGCTCTTAAATTAGGGATAGGGAAATTACGATAGCAGTTACATGTGGATATTTCGGTCTGACCATGCCCACAAGGGCTCTTTATTTTTATACCGCGTGTTGTGCTTTCGTGCTTTATTTCAGACAATTTGGAAGCATTTCTAAAAATCCGACACATCTGTCATAATTCAATTCATAATAATTAACGCCAAGATTAATCGTTTCATAATATCTTGCTTGCTCCTTTTTGTAAAATTCCTCTGATGGTATTCTCCAAAAGTCATGGCCTAATTTCTCTGTAATAAACCATTTTTCAACTAATCTGGCTGCTCTACCGTTTCCATCTCTAAATGGATGAATATGAGCAAAACGTAAATGGAGAAATGATGCAAAATAAAAGGCCTCAATTTCATTTAGGTCAGATGAAATTAGCTCATTTAAATCTTGGAAAAATACGTTCATTTCTTTCTCTACAAATTCAGGTTCAACAGCCATATATGCTAAACCAGACTTTCCAAAAACACCACCCTGTTCAATTCTGTATTTGCCTCTTTTACTTCTAATCAACAAAGTGTCTGAAAATATTTTGTGACAATTCAATACGTTTTTCTCATTCAACTTGTTGTTTTGTGCAAATTCATAGGCTTCTATTAAATTCTCAATTTCTTCGATTTCTTTTCCTACTTTGAATTTATCCTTATTCATTTCATAATTCATATAAGAATTCAAATCGATGCTGTTTCCTTCAATATTTTAAGAGTAAACAGCAGAAGACTTAGTCAGATATTCAAATCCTCCACGGTTCTCTGAGAAGTCAAAATCCTTAATCAATTTAGGAATTTCATTTCCGATGGACTTTTTATAGCTGTCTAAATACTTTCTTTCAGTTATTCTCATTTAATCTGACTATTTAAGCACAAACATACTTATTAAAACATCAAATCGTTAAGGTACTGCGGCTTCAGAGCATGAAGCAGAACTACGAGGCATATACAAGTAAAAAAACAAAGCGCACCCCTCGCTAAAAAAATAGCGTATCTCCCTTGTTAGGGATATGAACATTCTTAAGCCCTTCCTGCTTTAGCTTATGCTTAAAAAACTCCATGGGCTTTAAATCGCCATGTACCAGAATGGTATCTGTAATTTTATCGTAATCCTGACATCTTAAAAACTCTATCATCTCCTGATAATCGGCATGACCCGAATACGACTCAATTCTACGGACATCGGCATTTACAGGATACACAAACCCATGAATTGAGATTTGCTTTGCTCCATCCATAATTCGTGCACCAAGCGTTGTTGGGGCACAGTAACCCACAAACAGAATAGTGTTTTTTGGATTAGCTATACTGTTGGCTAGGTGATGCTTCACCCTACCCGCCTCGGCCATTCCCGATGCCGAAATTATTACACAGGGCTTGTCGTACGTGTTTAACGCTTTCGACTCCTCAACGCTTTTGGTGTAGCGTAGGGTGTTAAACCCAAACGGGTCAGGGTCTGTTTCCATTATTCTGAGTACATCGTCGTTGAAACACTCGGGATGCATCCTAAAAATATCGGTGGCATTTGTGGCCAGCGGGCTATCAACAAAAATATCGATTTTGGGCAAACGCCCATCATTGTAAAAATTGTTTAGTGAGTAAACAAGATCCTGGGTACGCCCTACGCTAAAGGATGGAATAATAAGCTTACCGCCTTTCTTCACGCACGTTTCGTTAACCACATCCAACAAATCCTCTTCGCCCCTGTCGCTATCGTTGTGAAGCCTATTGCCATAGGTTGACTCACAAATAAGTATATCAGCCTGAGGGAAGGGCTTGGGTGATTTCAGAATCCGATTCCTTGGTCGACCAATATCGCCCGTATAGGCAATCCGCTTGGTTACTCCGTTCTCTATTATCTCAATATTTGCAACCCCACTACCCAGCATGTGCCCCGTATCGGTAAATTTTACCTTAATATTATCATCAATCCTAAACTTCCGGTTGTAGGGCACGCCAATAAAAAGTTCCATTGATGCAATTGCATCTTCCTTTGAGTAAAGTGGCTTTACTGGTGGAAGGCCTTTAGTTGCCCTTTTCTTATTGAAAAAGTAAATATCTCGCTCCTGTATAAACCCCGAATCAACCAGCATTATGGCACAAAGGTCCCTAGTGGCCGATGTGCAGATTACCGAACCGTTAAATCCTTGCTTAAAGACGTAGGGTATAAGTCCAGAATGGTCAATATGCGCATGGGTAAGGATTATATGGTCAATATCTCTGGGTTCAAAGCCCAAATCTCGGTTCATCCCATCGGTTTCAAGTCCTTTACCCTGATACATACCACAGTCGAGTAGTATACGTTTCCCATTACTGGTGGTTATCAGGTGCTTGCTGCCGGTAACCTCTCGAACGGCTCCGTTGAATTGAATTTCCATGATATTATCCTATAGTTTATGAATCTCTACTTGCAGTACAATATTTTTAAATGGGTGTTAATTATCCAAATAGAAACTGGATTGCCCATTTAATTAATTTAGACCTACTCCAAATGTAGCAATTTGCCATATAAATCAACCCCTATCCTGTGAATTTTAGCAGAAATAAAGTTGAAATATTAAGAGTTTACTTTTTTCAATTACAGGTATATTGACTTAACCCTAAATCCGTTACCTCTAAAAAGTATTGTGTTATGCACTAAAAAAAATTAAAAACACTTGGGTTAGGAATGGGGCTGGCTGGTCCTGCTTTGCCTGTTAGAGCAAACTTTTTACTCGGTCTCGAAAGGGTATAAATAAAAAAGCTTCGACTCATCATCGAAGCTTTTACATTAACTGGGTGGAAGACCGGACTCGAACCGGCGACCTCTGGAACCACAATCCAGCGCTCTAACCTGCTGAGCTACATCCACCGTTTTGCGTTTGCAAAGATAGATGTTTTTTGCAGATTTTCAATCACCACAACAAAAAAAACTATATACGTTAAACAAAAAACACAATCCCCTATCTATCCGTCACTTAAATGTAATCTATAAATTTAACGGAAATACGATTTGTTGAGTTTTGAGGATTAACTGTATTTTTAAATCGCTAACCCCAATAATAAACTACTGAACTATGAAGAGGTATAATAACTTAAAAAAAATCAGGCTCTTGTGCTCACTGTAACCATCACTTCTCAGGGGAGTAATCCTCAAGCGTTTTGATTACCCGTGCAGGATTACCCGCCAAAACTACGTTCCCCTGAGGAAACGATTTGGTTACAACAGCCCCAGCAGCAACAACAGTATGAGGACCAAGCAAAACCCCAGGCAATATCACTGAGTTGGTTGTTAGTAAACAATCTCGACCAATCCTTATGGGCTGCTCCTCCTTGTAATTATTATAGTTTAAAAGATTATGATCCATGCTGATAAGCGATACACGAGGTCCAATCCATGCATTATCCTCAAGTATGATCCCGTTACGCGCATCAATATAGCACCCAAGCATTGAGCCAGGAGTTTCGGTACCCCGTTGAATATTATCAAAAGCCTTTACCTCGGATGTCCAGTGCACCGGCCAGGGAACCTTTCGGTTAATCCCAAATACTCGTTGTGCAACAAAACACTTAAAAAGTTTTCTGAACGGAAATTCATGGTAATTGAAGCCTGGATAGGCCCATCGAAAAAACAAGGCTCCAAATATGCTGACAAGAAAGCGTTTCACCGGCTTTTATTTTTTTGTTGAATACTAAAGTAACCCAAGAAAGTTTAAATAACAAAACTAGCTAGTTGCATTCTGTTTTTTTACCACTTTGTATCCCATATAGGCCAAAACAGCATAAATTGCAGCTCCAATAAAAGCATGTATTCTGATTAAAAAATAGATATCGTAGAATCTTGCCACGAATATCCAGCTAACCACTATAAGCATATAGGCTACTTGCCAAACCAATAACAGCTGATTCTTCTTGTAGACAGAAAACACGTTCGACACACATGCAGTTGCATAGTTCGATATGGTTAATGGTACAATTAGCTTCGCAATTGTACCTGCAACTGTCCAATCCTCTCCAAGCACAAAGGTGAAAATAGATTCCCCCCAAAACATAATTGGCGTTAGCACAACCGATGCAATTGCCAGGTTTGCAAAGTACGACACCACATAAAGCCGTTTGGGGTTCGATGCTCTAGTCATTTGCTCATAAAAAACATTGCCAAACGACGTGCTAAGCAATGAGAAGGGCATATTGATAACCCTCCATGCCCTTTCGTAAAAACCAACAATAGTACTCGATGCAATTGCCGACAGTGAGAAGATTAGAATATTGCCTGAAAAGGTGTTAATCACCGCCATTGGCATTAGAAATTTGGGGAAATTAGAGTACTCGGCAAATACTTTATGCATTGAGCGAAACGACAAATACCTTAAACGCCAAAAATCTCTTCGCACTATTTTAGTTGCATATACAAACCATGCTACAACTTCACCAATAACAGTACCAATGACCAACCCCCAGTATCCGCTCGCAAACATAAATCTTCCAAGTTTAACTCCTGTTTGGGTTGCGGATAGTATTACCCTGTTCTGGGCTATGGATTTGTAGTCCTTTCTCCTATTAAACCAATAGTGCATACTTTTATGCGAAGCCAGAAGAAATACAAGCAATGGGAGCAGCCATATAATCCGCTTAAAAACATCTGCTTCAAAAAGCGAAGCTATTGTTCCTTTAAAAACGGCAATCACAATAAAAAGCAGCAAGGTTACCGCCATTGTAATACCAATACTCCCTACGAATAGATGGAAGGCTTGGCTGCTACGCTTTGGAGGAACAATTGCCATGTCGTATCGGGCATTGGCGGCTATGGCAATTACGTTTACAATTCCAATAAAAAGGGCAACCTGCCCAAATTCCTCAGGGGTGTACATTCGAGAAAGTATGGGTATGGCAAGCAGCCCAATTATCTGAGCAATGGTATTGCCAGTAATCAGGGTGAAAATGTTTTTAAAAAATTCGTTTTTAAAAAACGTTTTAAAAATCTTCAGCATTAAAACAGCAAGTTAAGCACAACATTAGCACTGAGAATTGGGTAAAACTAAACCTCAAAATTAGAAAAATAGGCGAATTAATCCTATAATTAGTAAATTGCGCAAAAAAGATAGCAATGGATGTACAACGAATAATACAAGAGATTAACCGCCATATGAACGGACCAGTTTCCGAGAGCCTCACACAACGCGGATTTAGCTATAAGGTTAACTATGGAGTTTCAATCCCTGAACTTAAGAACATTGCTGCCCAATATAATGGCAATCACGAGTTGGCTTTAGCACTTTACGAAGAGGACATTAGGGAATGTAAGCTAATTGCATCAATGATTGATGACCCTAAAAAAGTAACCGGCGAACAGATTGATAATTGGGCACAAAGTTTTAATAATCATGAGATTGTTGAACAGGTGTGCAGCAATCTGATTTGGAAAGCCGATTGTGCACTTTCGCGCAGCATTGAGTGGTGCCTTAGTGGTGATAAGTACCTGCAAAAGGCAGGCCTTATAATAGCTGCTCGTAACGCTTCCAATACCAATATTAAGGATAAAATATTTACCCCTTACCTTGACGTTATAGATGGTTTCAACCGAGAAGTATTTTTACAACAAAAGAACCCTATAGAATTTGCTTTGAGGCAAATCGCAAATCGTAACCCTTTACTTAAAGAGAAGGTACTTGAACTTGCCCAGACTTTTACCACCTCTAGCGATGAACATAGGGCTTGGGTTGGTGCCCAACTACTATTCGATTTTGGAGGGGAAGAAGAGTAATTTATCTTTTGCCCCTAAAACGAACCACACCTCAAATCATGAAGAAATTTGGCATACTTCTGCTTTGGTACGGAAGTTGACAATCTTCAATCGATTTTTTAAACATAATAATCTTTCAATTTTCAACCATGAGAACATCAAATCCCGCTCTAACCGAGCGCATATTTGCTAAAGAAAGAGCAAACACCTCAACGGAGGTAATGACCATACAAGGAACAAAATATAAAACCCTAACCATGCTTGCCCTGGTTCTGCTTGGCGCAATTTACACCTGGCGTCTAGCTTTTATGGGATCCCCAGCGGTTAACACTTGGATGATAGTGGGAGGTGTTGGAGGTTTTATCACAGCCCTAATCACCATATTTTCACCCCGTAGTGCGCACATCACTGCACCAATCTACTCAGTTTTAGAAGGGCTACTGCTAGGTGGGCTCTCTGCCTTTATGGCAGCACAGTTTGGCTTAGGCATAATAACCCAAGCTGTTGGGTTAACGTTTGCCACCTTTTTCTTTATGCTACTCCTTTACCGCTCCGGAACAATTAAGGTAACGGCAAAGTTCCGCATGGCGATATTTGCTGCAACAGGAGCCATAGCCCTTATGTACTTTGTATCATTTATACTAAGCCTTTTTGGGGTTCCAATTGGTTTTATTCACGATGGGGGAATTATTAGCATAGTAATCAGCCTTGTTATTATCGGAGTAGCAGCTCTAAACCTAACACTCGATTTTGATTTTATTGAAAAAGGTGTAAACCAGGGTGCCCCAAAATACATGGAGTGGTATGGTGCATTTGGATTGATGGTTACCCTAATCTGGCTTTACATCGAATTTCTAAGGCTTTTGACAATGCTAAGCAGTCGTAACAAATAGATGCATCCAAAACTATTTTAAAAAAACCCTGTAGTTATTTTGTTATTATCGTAAGAGTTCATAATTTTGCAAGCCATATTTTAGGCTGATAAAGAGTTTTATATAGATAAATCAACATACAAATGAAAAAGGAAATACATCCAAAGAATTACCGACTGGTAGCGTTTAAAGACATGTCAAACGAGCATGTTTTCATTACCAAATCGGCTGTTAACACAAGGGAAACCTTAGAGGTAGATGGCGTTGAGTACCCATTGGTTAAGGTTGAGATTTCGAACACATCTCACCCATTCTACACAGGAAAAATGAAGTTGGTTGACACTGCCGGTCGTGTGGATAAGTTTATGACCAAGTACAAGAAGCACCTCGACAAGAAGAGTAACTAAAAGAGCATCCTCGCTTAGTGCCTTATTACTGAGCAAAATAGGAACCCTCTGATAAAATACTAAGTAGCTGTCTCATAACTGGGGCAGCTATTTTTGATTTTAATAGTAAAATGTTTAGTGTTTTCTATTGCTAATTCAATTGATTTTTTTATCTTTATGTAATTGAATATCAGTTATATGAAGGCTAA
>JAQUJY010000032.1 GCA_028680705.1 Bacteroidales bacterium | reverse complement strand
TGCACCCCTTCGGGGTTATTAATTACTGAAATTCTCTTTTCTACAATAATTTTACCCCTTCGGGGTTATTGATTACCCACAATATCTGTTAAAGAACCAAAATAAATTAATGTGCTCCTAATCGTGCCTATAATTTGCCATTATATTAATATATTGTGATTTTATCAGTATAATATATTCCTTTACGCATAAAAATGTAGTAATCCCCTTTATAATGAAAAAGCACACTCTTTTATTAATAATTGCAAGTGTATTCCTATGGCCAATGTGCGTTAAAGCGCAAGAGTCAAGTATTTACCATAGAGTAAACCTGAAACTCGGCCATTCAACTACACCAAAGTTTTTAAAGTGGGACAATAACCTCGAGATAGGTAATATAAGGTTTGAAGGGAATTATGGTATAAATAATTTTATTGAAGTTGGAGGATATTTGGGTTGCTATAAATTTTGGAATATTGACAATCCCATTGCTAACCCGGATTTCCCTGGAACAACTAATGAGTTTCATCGCTATCAATCCGATGCCCTATTCTATGGAGTAAACGCAAACTTTCATGTTATGCCATTTTTAGTTAAGAGAGATAAGGTTCGTATTGACCTTTATCTTTCAGGTAAACTTGGAGCCATAAGCATGATTGCACCAGCTGGTAGTGTTTACTCCGGCACTGCACTTGATTATGGCTTGTATGCCGGTTTGGCTTATTACATAACCAAAAGTTGGGGCTTATATGTTGAGTATGGCCTTAATAGAAAGGTTCAAATGTCAGAAATAGAGCCATGCTTAAGGTATGGCGTTACTGTTAAGTTTTAGCAACTAAATGTTTTTTAACATATGATGCTCAACCAGTTCGACCATCTCAATATTATACCCACAACTACTGCACAACATTATACTTTAGCCAAAGTAACTACCAAAGCACAAAACAGAAATAAAAGTACTCTCAATTTTTTGCCAGTATTTAGTGTCCATTAATATGCCGACAAACCCCGTTTTACACTAAATAGCACTGTCTTATGCGCCCTTAAATCCACTGCCAGCAAGATAAAGCACAAAACACGGCGAATTATGTGTTGCACAGCACACAATAAGAGGGGGGCGTTACTTTTTTATGTACATTTGTTTACGCTAAATCGTTTATGTTGTATTTAACTAATGTAAAAGGAGGCCTTGAATCCTGTTAAACCCAAGTAAAATACGAATTATGAAAAATAAAATTTTACTCGCTATATTAATTGTTGCACTATTTATATAGTAAACACGTAAACCTACCATGAGATAATCGTAGCCAAAAAGTTAGGTGCAAACCGGGATGATTTGCACCCGACGGGGGTTTAATAATGTTCTGTATATCTCTCCAACTCAAAACAGCACAAAAAAAGCCCCACCTCTGCATGACCGAAAAATCAATTTAAGGGTGAGGCAACTAAACCGAAGTTTAATATTGCAAATGTAGAGAAAAATGAAGACGAAAAATTTAAATTATCTGTTTTTCACTATTCTTATAGTGATATTTAGCTCTTGTACAAAAGAGCGAGTTGAAACAAACATTGATGTTCCCGCAAAGAATGAAATGCTTGTTTTTAATTCAATGGAGGAGTATAGGGATGCCATTAAGAAGACAATTTCATTTAACCACGAAGAACTAAAAGTTTGGGAGGAGCAACAGGGCTTTACTTCTTATGGGAGGAAATGTGAAGAAGTGTTTTTTAGTGAAGATTTTGAAAGTTTTAAAAACTTGGATGCTTTTAAACACTTTGTAGAACTCAATTATCAGTATGTTGAACTCTATGAAGAATCGGGCGAATATACTCTAGATGTAAAATATTACAATTGTTTAGCACGTTTTTTAATGAACACTGACAGAATGTATCAAATATCTGATACTATTTTCAAAGAATTCACAAATGGCGTTGCATATGTAGAAGCAAGTGATGGACAATTATTAAAAAGCATAACTGGGGATACGTATACCGGCTCAAGAAACTATGAAATAGGATTTAAGGAATCAAATATGAAGAATATCAACTCGGGAAAAGCGGGTTGTTACGGAGGAACCGATAGAGCAACTTCGGGAAGAGATAGGGTAAGAATTAAGATCTATCAAGATTATGAACGTTCTTATTCTTATGACAGAGTTAGTATTTATGCAGAAATAAGACCATACAAGAGAACTCTTGGAGTATGGTATTGGTGTAGTAGAAGTATTACAGGAGAACTTAAATGGAGGTATAAAATATATGATGGTGATTATATAACTGAAACAATGAATTGGGAGTCTCATTATACCCGTTTTATTGAAGTAGTGCGTAGTAAAGACGTTCGCATAGGAGCAGTTGCTACTTTTGATTACTATGATTTTAAAGCTAGAGTTCCTGCTACTGGGTATGCAGAATTATATTGTGGCTTGTATTTCCCTAAAGACTAATAACATATTGAAAGGTCAAGTAAAATTTAGTAAAAATTATGGCGTATTTACTTGACCTTTCAATGAAGTATTATTAGGTATGATTTACAACTCATATAACAATAAAATATCCATGATGGTATTGATAACGCTTATGAGAATGACTATTCCAAGAAGACTTTATATTTACCTGTTAGTCAAACAGTTGCATTTTTTAAAATAAAAACCAAACAGATGAAAAAACTTTTACTTTTAGTTTTGCTACTTTTATCAATTAACACCTTTGCTCAGATTAATACTGTATCGAAAAGGATTAACACTAAACTAGGCTTTTCCCTCACCGATTCGGAGGGAACAAACTATGTTCTACCGAACATTAGAGTTGAAGTTAACTATGGTATAGCCCATTTTATTGAGGTTGGAGCTTATGCGGGGTTTGGTTACTATCTAGATATACAAAGCGAAACGGTAGGATCAATCACATCATCAATAATACACGGGTACGATGCAATAAACTATGGACTCAATGCTAATTTTCATATTTTGCCACTAGTTGCTAAAGGGAAAAAACTTAGGTTTGACCTTTATGCTTCGGGGAAACTTGGTGGTATTAATTCTAACTCAACGACCATTTCACACCAACCCCATAAATTATTCTCCGATTATGGAGTTTACGCAGGTGCTGCATATTATTTTACTCGCCATATCGGATTCTATGGTGAGTTTGGTTATGGAAGTTATACAAATATCAGGTACGGTTTGTCGTTGAAGTTTTAATATCTAAAGTATGCACATTCTACATACCAATAATAGTTAATGCCGCGATTTGCAGTGCGTTATTTGCAATTTGCTAAACAAATTACGTGGCTGTATTCCTGTTTGTTGCTAGTTTTTATATGTTATATATGCATGCTCCAGTAATTAATTTACAGTAAAAAACGAATTGATTTTAACCAAATGAAAAATTTAACCCTTATTCTCCTTTTTACACTTCTTGTTGGCACAAATTTACATTCCCAAGAATCGTATATAAAGAACCGATGGACTTTAAAATTGGCTTATGCGAATTATCAGATAAACATTAGCAACGGGGCTTGGAAATATGAAACTACAGGAAATTATCAATTGGAAGCGGATTACGGTTTTCTAAACTTTCTTGAGGCTGGAGTTTTTGGAGGATATTCTTCATGGCTCATGGGTAATGAATCTCTTTATACCTATGGAGCAAATTTTAATGTACATATTTTACCATTCATTATTAAAACTGAAAACTTTCGATTTGATGCTTACCTAACGGGGAAGGTTGGAGGAAGCATTCATAGATATGAACCTTACATTTTACCTGGTTATGAGGCCTATAATTTACCTAAGATTGCGCATCGTAATATGCTTGAATATGGTGTTGGTTTGGGCGGTGCTTTTTATCTATTTAAGCATTTTGGAGTATTTGCCGAATATAGCTTTGGAAAATATTTTTTTATTGATAACAAAAAATTTAGAGCGGGTATAGTTATTAAGTTAAACAAATAGTATAAGGTAGTCTTATACATATTAAAATACAGCAATCGCCATTATAATGAAAAAACATACTTTTCTATTAGTAATTGCAAGTGTATTACTATGGTCAATGCCTGTTAAAGCACAGAAATCAAATATATACCATAGAGTGGGCCTAAAATTAGGCCATTCAACTACACCAAAGTTTTTAAAGTGGGACAATAACCTCGAGATAGGTAATGTTAGGTTTGAAGGGAACTATGGCTTAAATAATTTTATTGAAGTTGGAGGATATTTGGGTTACTATAAATTTTGGAATACTGACAATCCCATTGCTAACCCGGATTTCCCTGGAACAACTAATGAGTTTCATCGCTATCAATCCGATGCCCTATTCTATGGAGTAAACGCAAACTTTCATGTTATGCCATTTTTAGTTAAGAGAGATAAGGTTCGTATTGACCTTTATCTTTCAGGTAAACTTGGAGCCATAAGCATGATTGCACCAGCTGGTAGTGTTTACTCCGGCACTGCACTTGATTATGGCTTGTATGCCGGTTTGGCTTATTACATAACCAAAAGTTGGGGCTTATATGTTGAGTATGGCCTTAATAGAAAGGTTCAAATGTCAGAAATAGAGCCATGCTTAAGGTATGGCGTTACTGTTAAGTTTTAGAAAAAAATGTTTTTTTAGACAAAAAAAATTCAAAGATGATTTTCAAACAATCCCACTTCACAATCAAAAGACTTATAGCCGTAATTTTACTACTGGCAACCGTGGGCTGTCGTCAAAAAGTAGATTGGACACCACCCGATTTTGAGCAAAAACCGGTGGTTAATGCTCTTATTAGGAGTGGGGACATAATATCCGTTAAGGTTTCGTTGGCGGTTGCCTACAAATCCCAAACAACCCCCGAGGTAGATAATGCAGAGGTCTTACTTTACGTTAACAACGAGTATGCCGAAACCCTAGAGTATATTGGCGATGGTTTTTACCAATCGGAGCTTGTGGCACAGGAGGAAAAGGGGTACCGCTGCGAGGTAACCATACCCGGCTACCCAACGGCCTCGTGCTCTACCCATATCCCAAAGCATCAAAGTATAGTAAAATTTGAGCATATTAATAAGGCAGGAGTTGATGAGGAGGGGGTAACCTACCCGGCTGTTAGGCTAACTTTCGATAATGTGCCCGACAGGCTCATATACTATGAGGTCGTTATTATGCTTATCAATGGTGATTATGTCAGACGGCCCGAGCTTTTAGATGTTATTGACCCCGTTCTGCTTAATGAGGGCTTGCCCATTGCTGTGTTTAGCAACGAGCTTATTGAGGGTAGCACCTACACCATGACTATTAACTATACAACGGGTCATGCATCTAGCTCAAATAATTCAGGTTGGGTAACAACCCTTTATCCTGTGCAGGTAGAGCTACGTACGGTTTGCTACAACTACTACAAGTTTATAAAGCAGCAGTATCTATACGAGCAATCAACCGGCGAGCCATTCCTCTCCGTTGGAGCCACGTCAAACTACAATCTGCATAGCAATGTTGAGAATGGTTATGGAATATTCGCAGGTTACTCGTCGGTGAAATCGGAAATTATTGATCCTAATAATTAATTGTTTTGAAGACACTAAAATATATAGCGGTAATAGTTTTGCTGCTTACCGTAAATCTTACCGTATTAGCACAGCAACGAATAGCTGGTTTTGTAAAAGATAGCATTAGCCGCGAGGTACTTGTGGGGGCACACATTATTGATAGCACCAGCATGAAGGTTGTAACTACCGATAACACGGGCTTCTTTAGCATTAACGTAAAACACATAAACAGGCTTTCCGTATCGTTTGTTGGCTATGAAGTACAGGGGCTTAAGCTAAAAACGCTGACCGATACCCTTGTTGAGATACTTCTTAGCCCAGACAACACCATTGACGAGGTGGTAATAACGCATAACAAACGGCATACGCATAGCGTTGCATCGCTAAGTAATATTGAACTACAGCAGCTACCCTCGCTGGGTGCAAAACCCGATGTAATGAAGGCAATCCAGCTGCTGCCTGGCATACAGTCGCAGAATGAGGGCACAAGCACCATTCTGGTGCGTGGGGGTAATCCTGGCGAGAACCTCTACCTATTCGATAACGTGGCACTAATCTACGTGAACCATCTGGGGGGATTTACCTCTGTTTTCAACCCCGATATTATCAACAGTATTAAGGTGTACAAAGGTGGTTTTCCGGCCAGCTATGGAGGTAAACTATCGTCAATTGTGGATATTGCCCAGCGAGAGGGAAACGCCAATGGGCTAAAAGGAGCCTTTAGCATTGGGATAACCGATGCCTCTTTTGTGGCCGAGGGACCAACATTTCTTAAGAATACAACGTTTATTGTAACTGGCCGTAAAACCCTAGTCGATCCCCTCCTTGCGCTAGTCAGCAAACTGTCGGGTGGTGGCGACTATATAATATCGTACGGTTTTCACGATATTAACGGAAAATTTACCTGGCGCCCGGATGCTAGTAATTCCTTGAGCGTAAACCTATACCAAGGCGATGATTACCTAAACTATTGGTATAGCAATAAAAATAATTCAGGGAAAGAAAGGGCGCGCCTATCCAACGTGTGGGGCAACTGGTTGGTATCTGCTAGGTGGAGTAGGGTTCATAACCCCATGCTATACTCAACCCAAAGTTTGTCCTATGTGCGCTATAGGCTTAAGAACAATCAAAAATATGTTAACACAGATCCCAATAGTAAGTTTGAGTTCAAAAGAAACTTTAAATCCTTGGTGCAGGATATATCTTATAAATGGGATTTTAAGGCAGAACTATCGCGAAACTGGAGTATCGATTTTGGCTTGGAGTCCTCCTATCTAGGGTATAATCCCAACCAAATATATATATCGAATAGTACGGCCATAAAAAGCGAACCTATCATACACACGTTCGAGCCATCGGCGTATGCCGAGGGTAAGTTGGAGCTACCCAAGGTGCTACAGCTAAAATTGGGAGCACGAGCAGCGGGTTACGTAACGAGCAATTATAACGATTTTCGTATTGAGCCAAGGGTGAACCTTAATGTACACCTTGCGCCAAATCATAGTCTTAACGCTAGCTACATGGAAACCAACCAGTTCTCACACCTACTATTTACTCAGGGTGAAATAATGAGCAACGAGGTTTGGGTACCTGCTGGCAAGGATATTATGCCCGCCTCAACGCAACAGGTTTCGGGTGGATGGCATGGGTTTTTCAAAAAGGGTATGTACGATATTGAGGTGAGCGCATACCACAAAACCTTACACAATATTGCCACATATCGCGAGGGGTATGCCTCTATTATGGGCGATGGAAATTGGCGCTCGAAGGTTGAGGCAGGAGGCGAGGGCGAAGCCTATGGGATTGAATTCTTTTTGCGAAAAACCCGGGGTAACTGGACAGGGTTTGTGGGTTACAGCTGGTCCAAAGCAACCCGAAAGTACGACAATATAAATAACGGCAGACAGTTTATTTTTGAATATGACCGCCCGCATAGCTTATCGCTAACCCTTAACCGTAAGCTAAGTCCCAAGCTTAACCTCAGCGCATCGTGGGTGTTTCAGTCTGGTTTACCTTTTACGCCTGTTATTGGTCGCCACTATGTGCCAAGCCTTACCAATGATACCGACGAAACATTGTACTACGAGGCATTTATTTATGGCGAGAGAAACAGCGAGCGCATGAGGCATTACCATCGGCTTGATGTGGCGCTGAACTACACAGTTGAGACCAGAAACGGGAATAGGGCGCAATGGACATTCGCTGTTTACAATTTGTATAACCGCATGAACCCCTACAGTTATACGTTTACGCATGATACCTCACAGGAAAACAATTTGATACCGACTCCCTTTTGGAGCAATGTGGAACCTTTTACTCTTTATCAGATGAGCTTTTTCCCAATTCTTCCAACGGTTTCGTATAAGGTATTTTTCGATGACCTAAAAAATATGCGCACAAAAAAAACGAAGGAGGATAAGAAACATAAAAGGAGAAGATGGCTTTATTTTGATGATTAAGGAGAAATTCTATTGCCATTAACTAAATTTTGGTTCAATGAATTGAGGGTATCACAAACTTCAATATATTTACTGACAATTTGTGTAACACAAAAAAACAGCGACCATGAATGAAAAGAAAGTATTCTTTATTCCGAAAGCGATAATCTTACTTACCTTAAGTTTCGGGCTTAAGCTGTTTTTTAGTTGTACTCCATATTCTCAAAACCCGATAGAAATAAGCTACAATAACCTTAGTGTTACAGGCATTGATAATAGTAATAGGTATCTGGATTATAATAATACAGCAGATACAATGTATTCTGATGCAGTGGCTTTGAAACTTACCCTGTCTGATACTTCAATGTTTTATGCGGTTTCATTTGTCCCAAATTTAATGCAGACATTCTCATTTCAGACTGCACGAGCGGACGAAAATTACCCGAGCTACATTCCACTGAATAAAGTTGTTGATATTAAGGTAAAAACACTATTAGATATCAATGAATCCATAACAGCAGGTGATGACATATCGGAACAGATTTTATGCTCTTTAGGATACAACTTTGATATGTACCATAATTTAAACCAAGGAATATCATGGCTAAATGGTATACAATCCTACTCCGAAAGCAGTTCCATTATACTTGTGCTAAAAACATCTGTAAAAAACACAAATGCTCAGCTTGAAGTTAAAGTAACTTTAGATAATGGAGATGAACTTTTGGGTACGACCGTAATATTTACAATAATTGAATCTTAGACTATGAGGCTTCCTATTTTTATCATATTTTACTTGATTAGCCTTAATTTATTTGCTCAAAATCTGGCATTTAAAAATCAAGAGTTCTCTTTTTCTGTAGGAATTGCAGAACTCGATATCGAAAAATTCTCGCCAAATAAAAACCTAGATTTTATTAATTATGTTGATTATGACCCTGAATATTTAGATTTTATAATAATGAAGCTCGGCTATAGATTTGACTTCTTTTCTAAAATGTCTGCTGATATAAAGCTAATAATGATGGATGATATTATACCTGACAATTATGATATTTCAGTAGATTACTTTTTAAAACCCTGGATAGGAATTGGCGCTGGATCAACCCTTAATAAAATTTGGATAACTTATTTTGAGGAATATCAAATTCAAGCCTTACCCGATTATTACCTAATGGATTACAATGTACAGCAATTTACAGCCTACGATTTAGGCTTTTATCTTTCTCCAATACTAAAGCCAATTGATAATGGTGTTTTTAAGCTCCTAATAAAATGTGATTTGGGCATATCTTCTTTTATGAAGGAGGAAGCAACTTTTTACCACAAAAAGAAATTATCTAATGAAAGGCTACAATATCATTATGAAACAAAAGCAGATTATCAACCCTATATTCAGCCAAGGCTTGATATGAGATTAAAGGCGTTTAGAATAAAAGAAACTTCTTTTGGCATTTTGCTAAATTCAAGCTATTACTATTCCAAGAGAAGTATTAGCTATATCCGTACTATTCAAGCATGGACTTCAGAAAACAAGATAAAAGAACAGATAGAACCGCCTAAACATAGCTATTCCAGATTTGAATTTAATATGGGGATATTTGTAAGTTGGTAAAAATTGCCGAGACAGCGAATCATACAAATGTTGTACCCCGCTCCGTTTTTTGTGTGCAGGATAGGGAATCACCTGCATTCCCCAGCTTTTCATATGTTTATAGTCTGATTTTTATTTGCCACATGGAACATCCATGGAATAGTCATTCTCCTGTGTGTTAACGTCGTTAACAGAATATACCTTACAATTCATAAGGTGCTGCACGAGTCCAACGTAAATCAAATTACACTAATCAATTTGGGTTATGGTTCTGCTATTGTCGGGGTTAACATCTATTTTATACTTAATAACCCCTTCGGTTGGCAGAAGTTCCTCAATAAGTTCGGGCCACTCTATAAGGCATATCCCCGAATTGGAGTAAAAATACTCTTCGTAGCCAAAGTCGTACACCTCTTCAATCTTGTTAATCCGATAAAAATCGAAATGGTAAACCGGAATACCCTTGCCCGTTGTGTACTCGTTAATAAGCGCAAATGTTGGGCTAACAACCGTATCGGTTACCCCCAAAACTTTACATATTGATTTTATGAGGGTTGTTTTGCCAGAGCCCATTGAGCCATAGAAACACACAATACGGTTTGGGTTTAGATTATCTAAAATTTGTTGTGCAGCCCAATCGAGCTTATCTAAATTCTCTACATGTACCGATATCATAGCTTATTCGTGCGGTTTTAGCTCAACATAGGGTATAAGCATCTCCTCAATAGATATTCCTCCATGCTGAAAGGTATCGCGGTAGTAGTTTGCGTAATAGTTGTAGTTGTTGGGATACACAAGAAAATCGTTGTTTAGCGCAAAAATAAATGATGAGCTAACATTGGGCTTTGGAAGGTGTGCATCCTCGGGTTTACGTATCTCAAATACATGCTTTGGGTTATAGCTAAGGTTTCGACCCAGCTTATACCTTAGGTTTGTTGATGTAGCCTTATCGCCCACAACCTTTACCGGATTTTGTACCCTAATAGTTCCGTGATCGGTGGTAATTATCAGCTTAACCTTTTCTTTGGCGGCCTCCTTTATTAGTGTGAACAAATCGGAGTGCTTAAACCAGCTGCGGGTAAGCGAAAGGTAGGCTGCCTCGTCGGAAGCCAGCTGGCGCATCATCTCCATCTCAGTACGGGCATGCGACATAACATCAACAAAATTATAAACCAGCACGCTTAGGTTATTACTAAGCACCTGCTTTAGGTTTGAACCAAGGGGTGATGTTTGCTTAATGCTGCTGCACTTCTGGTAGCTAATGCTGTAGTCTTT
The DNA here is from genome assembly GCA_028680705.1 of Bacteroidales bacterium. Lineage (GTDB taxonomy): Bacteria > Bacteroidota > Bacteroidia > Bacteroidales > Tenuifilaceae > Perlabentimonas. The sequence continues at coordinate 19,363 of JAQUJY010000032.1, read as the reverse complement.
CCCAAGCCTTTGTATTTGCTGCTGGAGCAGTTCTTGCTCAAAAAGATTTTTCCCCTCTTCCTCCTCATCAAAAACCCAATACTTAGGATATTTCTGCTGTATCTCTAAGGGCATCAAACCCGAAAAAAGGGCATTTCGTGCATACTGAGTTGCTGTTGGTAGTATACTGGTGTAAATCAACTCTTTCTCAACCCTCCAGTAGGGCGAAAGCAGGTCTTGTACTGCCAACCACTGGTCGAACCTAAAGTTATCGATAACAACCAAAAGTACATTTGTTCCGCTATCAACCGCAGGGAAAACCTGATTTCGTAGCACATTGTGCGACATCATCGGTTTATCACTTTCGTTTGGATCGAACCAACTCAGATAGTTAGATTTGATAAATTTGCCAAACTCGTTATTGGCCTCCGTAAGCTGCATTGTGAGCAATTCGGCAATGCCCGGATCTTTTGATTCAGTAAGCTGAAGGCTCCATTGCGTTAGCGTTCGGTAAATGGCAGTCCAATCGTTGAATGATCTGGCAGTATTAATCTGCATACCAATTTGGCCAAAAGCTTGCTGATAATCGGTAGTAGTTTTGTCGCTTACCAACTTATCCTTATGCACGTGCTTTTTAATTGAGAGCAGTATTTGCTTTGGGTTTACGGGTTTTATTAGGTAATCGGATATTTTTGCTCCCACTGCCTGATCCATTATGCTCTCTTCCTCACTCTTGGTTACCATTACCACGGGCAGGTTAGGTTTTTTGTCCTTAATAAGGGCAAGGGTTTCTAGACCACTAATGCCAGGCATGTTCTCATCGAGGAACACAATATCGTAATCGTTAGCCACTACTAAATCTAGGGCATCGTCGCCATTGGTTGCCGTGGCAACATCATAACCACGCTGCTCTAGAAATAGGATATGCGGACTAAGTAGGTCAATTTCGTCATCAACCCAAAGTATGGATACATTCATTTATTTTTCACTTTAAATAGTTTGCACGGAAAAAGCTGAGGTAATCGGCAATGGCTTTATCCTCCAGAAACTGTTTGTAATTATTGCGGCTTATAACCACATGCGAATAATTTTCGGGCTTAACAGTACTCATAATGCCTTCCTCCTTTACAATAGCATTGTAGTATTCCATTGCCACATCCTTATTCTTAAACTTTTCAATAACAATAAGATCCACAAATTCGGTTAGTTCCTTTATGCTAACCGAAAGATTCATATCAATAAAATTATCAACGTTGAAGGATACCAGATTGAACCTAAGCTGATTTACGGGCGATCCCTTTGGAACAATGGCTAAGAACAAATGTTCACCATCTGGCTTTACAAAACTATCTGACAAAAGTTCCTCTCGTTCAATTACTTGAGAATAGTCATCGGGTGTTTGCTGAACGGTGGCCAATTGCAACTCACGTTGTTCAATAAATCGAATTATATCAGTGGCCGATGCTGCTAGCTCGGTATTAGGATATTTATCGACTATCTCGGTAAGGGCAATCTTATATCCCGAAATATCACCTCGACTTCCCATACACTGAGCCTTTATAAATTTAAGTTTTGACTCAACATCAGTTCCTTTGTACTTCTCAATACCCTCGGTTGCCAACTTACTTGCCTGTGCAAAATCACCCTTCCTAAAAAGGGCGAACGTATTTTGGTAATACGCTTCCCTCTCCTTCTCTTCCTTCTCTATGTTCTGAACATAACTTGGATTACTAAGCATTAGGGCATAAGTACTATTTGGGAAGCGAGATACAATAATTTGCTTGTACTTCTCTTCATCGGATGAGTTTTGCAAAAAACGGGAGATTTGATACAAATTGTAATAGCCCTGAAGAGTATATTCGCCCTTTGGGTACCGTATACCCAGCTCTTCATATGCTTTAATGGCCTCGGGATAATCCTTTAAATCCTTTTCGTACACCTCTCCCACTTTGAGCATTGCCTCCTGTATCAATTTATGCGAAATAGCCATTAGTGAGTCGGTAGTGGGCAAATCTTGTAAATAGAACTCCCGACTCTTGTTATCCAAAATTTTCAGAGGCATTCCAGTAGTATCCTGTAATTGTGCCATCTCTGCGTTCGGATCTAACACTTCTCGTTTATTGCTCCTACGCCAGTTGTCTTCAAGTTTACGGCGCCCCCAGCGCATGCTAAACTCTGCTAACCCCTGACTTAACGATGACTGATTATAAAAATACCAACTACCCCCTTGATCCTGATTCATTCCTCCTCGTTGCTGGGTGCGCTGGAAGTGAGAAAATCTATCGCGACCCTCCTGCTCTTCACTTTTCAATCTTTCCTCTTCATCTCTAACCCTTTTTATCAGTTCCGCAATTAGAGCATCCCTCTCCTTTGAACCCATTGCGGCAATACGCTGTAAACTATCCTGATGTGATACAATATTGAGGTTCTCAACCAGCTTATTAAGGTTTTGTGTTTTTATTTCAAGATCCCTGTAACTTGGATAATCCTCATCCAGAGCATTGTATGCGCTATCGTAGTAGGCTTGACTTACGGTATAGTTGGGTTTTGCAAAAAAATGATCGGCTAATATCAGATACGAAAGGCCTTTTTGGTGATTATTACTTATGCTTTTCTGTGCCGATAACTGGTAGTAACCAATGGCTTTGTCCATGTCTCCCTTCGACTGTTCAATGTTTCCAAGGGCATAGTATATCTGATCGAGAAATTCCGTATTCTTCTCGTCACGGGTCATCTTATTAAGAGTTTTTATGAGATCTTGACTACCCTTACCGCCCTGGAAATTTGATGCAAGATTTACTTTGGCATTAAAGCTCATCTCGTAATTTGGATTAAGCTTTACCACTTTCTTAAAATATTTGTTCGATTCGGCAAACTGTTTCTGTTTCTGATATAGCTGACCAAGAAGGTAAGTATATCTTTGCTTTAGAGCCTTATCGGGGGCATTATCAAGGGCTAATTTTAAATGCTTGATGGCAGGCTCATACTGATTTTGCTTGTAATAGTAACTTGCCCATGTTGATTGTAACAAATGACTAAAGTATTTGTCTTTGGGGTATTTTCGGTTTGCGCTCAAACTGCGTAATCTATCCTCAGCCGATAAAAAGTCACCGTTCAGCATTTCTATTCGGGCAAGCCATACATGCGACTCATACCACAGGGGTGTTTCGGGGAATTGAACCAGTACATACTCAAAGGTCATCCGTGCTTCATCATAGCTACCCTTCCATACCCTTGCTTTCCCAATTAGCAACCAAGCATCGCGCACCCAGCGTACATACTCACTCTGATTATAAAAATTTTTATCCTTTGATGTCTGCTTCCCCCGTTTTCTCTCAGGTTTCACAGTAATTGAGTGAAGATTTATTAAATCGGTGCTCTTAGTTATGGCTCTATCCATATCACCACCCACCGCGCTTATTACCTTCTGTTGACCAACCAATAAAACAGGCAAAGGGAATGTGTAGTTATAGTCAAAATCTTTTTCAGCTCTTTTGATGGCATTCGAATAGCTCTGCTTTGCATTGAAAAAATAGTTGTACCTAGCGGTTACGTTATGGTAGGTTCTAGATACCGGGGTATTCTTTTTTGTAGAGCATCCCCATGCTGTAAGAGCAAGAATAAGAAATGTAAGTCGAAATATATTTTTTAGACTCAGTGTCCGCATTATACTTGTTTATTGTTGGTACTACAACTAATTTATTGGTGGGATATTGTAATTTGCACAAAATATCTCCATAATAATTATGGTACAATATTACCAAAAAAACCGGACTATTGAATAGTTTAGCCCTCATCCCTTCTCCATTTAACATACTAAAACAATGCTCTTGCCATCATCGATCCGCTATGCACAACGGAACCATTCCCAAGGTATCTTCCGTTATACCCAAGTTCTAGTTCAAACAACTTGGATAGCCTCTGCCTTAGGGTAACCTCCCAGGTAATGTTCCGCCCAGGTTGTAATCCCTTCATCATTTCGTAGGCAACAGCAGATTGCGAATTACCCTCAAAGGTGTTCATTATGTAAGAGGCTTTAGCCAGTAGGCTTCCCTTGCCAGCAAAAATAAAGTCGGCTTGTAAAAAGTAATCCATTGACTTAAGCGTTTCGTCATTTAGATTATTGGCCGATTGGTTATACTTGGTACCAACTTCTGCTCGATGCTGTTTACTGCTGGTGAACTTAAGCGAGCCCTTGATGGATTCTCCATCGAGAGAGTAGTTTCTGAACTGAAAATACTCCGAGTGGGCAATGGTATTAGACCTATCACCCTCTGAATGGATAGAAAAGAATTCACCCAACCCAACCCATGCAGCTAACTTATGCGATTGTTGCTCCTTTTGCTCAAAGCCATTGGATAGTATGGTTTTACTGATGCCCTGTATGTATGTGTACTCCAACCCAAAAGCACGGCTGCTCCTGTTGTAGGCTACCGTATTCCTAATATTTGCCGACATACTTGTTATCAGCGTATCCTCAATGTTGCTTACCAAAGGATTTGCATATTGTTTAAAACTACTATACCTGTTTTTTTGCTGTGCCCTATAAGCTGTTTGATTGGTTAACCGCGACAATTGCTTTGCTATTCCTTTTTTTGATTTTATTATACGACTTGGGCTGATGTTACTGCGTAAACTGATACTATTGCTCCGTACGCTAATCATTTTTGAGCCGGGGATGTTGATTCTTATGAATTTGGCCTCATCGGGGTAGTTTGCTATTTCAAACTCATCGAGTTCCATAATACCATTTCCATTGTAATCAACCCAAGTATATACGCCTTGCCCAGCAGGCACTTCAATGTAGTAGTACTCCATATTGGGCTCTAGGCCAGAGCTAAGTTCGTATCCAGCCCCAATGTTCCAAAACCCTTTAATAATTTGGTTTGCGTACTCTATTCTTGCCAAAGTTGAGCGTTCGTTACCACTTGGTTCAACAATGCTAGAGTTTACATTAGCCCTACGAAAACCCACTGAACCGGTGAGGCTTCCCAGCATATCGCTTTCGCCAGCTATTGTTGTGGTAACCTCGTGTGAGCTTGCCGCCAGCGTTTTTGCGCCTTGAAACGGTTTATAATCCTCGCGATAAATGTGGGCAATTGAACCCCGTAATTTAAGGGTGTCGGGCGATGAGAACATAGATTTTATCTGGTACCAATCAAAACTTTGGGGCAGAATGGAGTCTAATAGAGCATCAGAACTTTGCAGAGTCTCCATCTCACCAGTAAAAGAAAAGTTGATGAACCTAATATTGCTACCTAAAGTAGCCTTGCCCCTATAAAAATTCGAGTTTACGGATGTATCCGATGATTGAACCATTGCCCCATTCCACGATGCATTTAACCAGCTAAGTTTATTCCACCCCGAGGTACTAATCCTTTTACCAGAGTACCAGTCGGCTACAGAAAAACTTTCAGCCTCGACCTTGGCAAAAAGTTTCTTTTTCTGCTCAATGCTAGTCCACAGCTGCAGCATTTGCTCGTTGCCACCATTTAGGCTTTGGGATATGCTCCAGTCTCTCTCAAATTCAACGGGTCTAAACCTATCGATGCTCCTAAAACCATCGGATGTTTTAAGCGCACTACCCCCAAAGCTTAGCTTTGATTCATTTTCGCCCAACAATATATTTTGATTAAAACCCAGCTGGAAGGCATGGCCAATATTATCATCGGCATCCAGCTTAGAGAAAGTATTTAAATCGGTATTACTTAAGGCATAGTTACCAGAAACGCTGGACTCGTTGGCCCAGTGGTGCGATAATCCCGCTTGCACCATCTGTCTTTTTTGCGGAGTAACCAAACGCCTAACAGGCTCAAAACTCCCTTGTTGCGTTCCATTTACAGGAGCAATCCAGCGATATACCCTGCCGTTTGCCGACCCAAACTCGGGAGTGTAGCTTCCTTTTCCCTCGCCAACAAAAGAAAAGTAAACTCTATAAATTGCCACCTCGGGACTGGTTGAATGTTTGTATATAGTATAATCTCGACCTTCCACAATAGTATCGAGTTTTTGGTAGAGAATCTTTTCAGGATCAAACTCAACAGTATCCGCCTGAGGGTAAAATGCAAGTTCCTCATTATCGCCAATGCTCGCTAAGTGCTCCTTTAGCTCATCGGTTAACTCCTGATCAAAGGGTTGATTTCGGCTATCCTGTTCGGCAAAAACCGATAAATCCCAGCGCCAATTACCTGTTTGCTTTCCAACATTAGCAAAAGTGTTGAAACGAGCATAGCTTCGCTCAGAGTATTCGAACTCAACCGTAATTCTACTATTCCGATTAATGGGCATTAGGTGTGTAAAGGTTAACTCTGCGGAGTTATAATCGATGATATAGTGGAACTCCTCACCCCTTTGCAGTAAGGTTCCATCAATATAAATCCTTTCCGATCCAGATAAAATAATAATGTAGGGCTCACCTCCATTACCCTGCAAACGGTATGGCCCTTGGTTTCCCTCAATGCCCTGTATCTGGTTGCGCGTAAACTTACCCTTGGGCACGGCCAAGGCAGTGGTAACGGTAAGGGTATCGTCGTTCACCTTAAATATCCCATCGTAAGCCAATCCCTGCACGTTCCGCTTAAAGGTTAATAATGATGTGCTCTCCCTGGTACTAAGTTCGATATCGCCAGCTTGGATTGCAAAATTATCGCGGTAAACCTTAAGGTGTATTCTATCAAACTCTTCCAGCCTATGGGTGGTTCCATCGGGTTGCAATGGTATTGATTGGTCAGAGATTGCTCCCTCTATCATCAACCCCTTGCCCAAATCTCCATTAAACGACATGTTCATAGTTGAGTTAACGGAGAGCCCTTGGCTATTCCCAAATCTGATTCCCCTAGAGATAGAACCCTGGGTCTTAATCTGATCTCCAAAATCCGATTCCTGATTCCCATCTGATATCCCTGCAAGAGTCTGTCGACCCATTAAACTATCGGGCGATAGGCTCTCCATATAGTTACGCTTTGCGAAACGTTTCTCGAAAAGGATTGGAAATACACGATACTCAGAGATTAGTGTATCATACATTTCCTTTACTTGGTTGGATATAATAAGTTCTGCTTTTGCAAGATTGATGCTATAAAATGAGGGGCTAATTACCCTACCTCCAGTGGTGCGTAAAACAAAGCTATCGGGAATTATGCTAAGCGAATCAATTGCTATGGTATCGCTTGTTAACAGTAGTTCCCTTTGCCTAAGGTTATCTAACCCTTGCCCAAAAGAGCAAAGATTTACCAGAAAAATGAAAAATAGTATGATAGTTAGGCGTTTCAATCACAAGGTGTTTGTGTACTAAGTAACGAACAAAAGACAAAAATAGCGTAAATGGATTACATAATTCTCTTATACACCCCCTAACAAATGCCTAATTGTACTATGCCTAAAATAGTCGTGCTTGTTGACTGTTGATAACTCTCTCGAGAATTGACCCTTACTTTTTATACCTTTACAAGCAATTAGCAATGCCCAAGTATTATATCGTAAAAACCAATGATAGACCAAGTTACCGTTGATAGAATAATTACCAGTGCCGATGTTGTTGAGGTAATAAAAGATTACGTAACGCTTAAAAAGCGCGGTGTAAACTACATTGGATTATGCCCTTTTCATAACGAAAAAACTCCATCATTCACCGTTAGCCCCGCCAAGGGAATATACAAATGCTTTGGTTGTGGCAAGGGGGGGAATGCCGTGAACTTTGTTATGGAGCACGAGCAGATGAACTACGTTGAGGCATTAAAGTATCTAGCAAAAAAGTATAACATTGAGGTTGAAGAGCGAGAACTTACCGCCGAAGAGATAAAGCAGCGCACCCAACGCGATAGTCTAATGGTGGTTACGGCATGGGCTCAGGGTTACTTTACCAACAACCTCCATAAGCATAGCGAAGGTAAAAGTATTGGGTTAAGCTATTTTAGAGAGCGTGGTTTTAGGGATGATATTGTTGAGAAATTTCAGCTGGGCTATAGCCTCGAACAACGCGATGCCCTTACCCTAGAAGCACAGCGCTTGGGATACAAAAAGGAGTACTTGATAAAAGCCGGACTTAGCATTGGGCGGGACGATGGCTCAGCATTCGACAGGTTTTTTGGTAGGGTAATCTTCCCTATCCACTCAATGAGCGGCAGGGTAACTGCTTTTGGCGGGCGCATAATGAAAACCGATGCCAAGGCAGCAAAATACCTTAACAGCCCCGAGAGCGAGATTTACCATAAGAGCAACGTACTTTACGGTATCTACTTCGCTAAAAGGGCCATTACCCAAACCGATAAGTGCTACCTTGTTGAGGGGTACACCGATGTAATATCAATGCATCAGGCTGGTATTGAGAACGTGGTTGCCAGTTCGGGCACAGCGCTTACAACCGACCAGATTAGACTAATAAAAAGATTTACCCCTAATATCACAGTACTATACGATGGCGATCCTGCTGGGATAAAAGCCTCAATAAGAGGAATCGACCTGATTCTTGAAGAAGGGCTAAATGTTAAGGTTGTACTTTTGCCCGAGGGAGAAGATCCCGACAACTATGCCAGATCGCATAGCTCGTCTCAAATGATTGACTTCATTTCTGAAAACGAGGTCGATTTTATTAATTTTAAGGCAAGCCTCTTGCTAAAAGAGGCACAAAATGATCCTATTCAAAAGGCCAATCTTATTCGCGATATTGTTAAATCCGTAGCGGTAATTCCCGAAAGCATAACACGCTCAGTGTACATAAAGGAGTGTACCCGAATCCTTGATGTTGACGAGGCTCTGCTTTACGCAGAGGTGGCAAAGCACCGTAGGTCGAAAATGGAAAAGATATTGGGTAAATCCCATTACTCGGCCCGGGTGGAGAAAAAACCAACGGCACCCGAAACCCCCAGCCTACCTAGTTTTATTGAGAATATATTTTGCGAAGAGCAGGAGAAGGAGATTTTATACTTCTTGCTAAAGCATGGTTCTGAAGTGTTTTTCGAAATCCCCTCCGACGATGAGTCAATCCCTTCCACAAAGGTTACAGTTGGACAGCATATCATCAGCGAAATACTTAACGACGATTTAGAGTTTAACAACCTTGTTTACAAAAAGGTTTTTGATGAGTATCAAAGGCTACTTGAGGCTGAACAGGAATTTGACAATCGTCACTTTATTAACCATCCAGATTTTGAAATTAGTCAGGTTGCAGTAAATCTGCTTACCTCACAGTATAAACTTAGTAAGATTTGGAAAAAAAATAACGCCCAACCCGTTGATGAAATTGATTTTCTTCACTCGGCCGTTCCAAAATCTATTATGGTTTACAAAAGTAAGATAACCCAAATGGTAATTCTCGACCTGCAAACCGAACTTAAGGCCGTTGACCCAAAGGAAAACCCCGAAGGGATTAATCAAGTACTAGTAAGGCTAAAAACAATTTACGAACTTAAAACCCAACTCTCCAAAGAGTTGGACAGGATTGTGCTATAATTCTCTACAAATAGAATACCCTTAATAAAACCAATTAACACGTCCGCTCACTTTTTATCTTTAGATTTTGCCAAAGGTCATCTTTTTTTCATAAATTAGCGGGCGAAATTCCCTTTTGATTAACCAAAAAAAATCAAATTAACATGAAAACAGCCATAAATAAATCGCTAAGTCACAAATTGATGATAGCTTTTGCATCGATAGCCATAGTTTTTGCGCTAAACAGTTGCGGTGGCGCAGCAAAGCAAGCCGAAACAGAGACCACAGACACGACTAAGGAAGAGGCTTTTAAAGATATTACAAAATACCCCATACCCACTGCATTTGAAGTAATTAAAATGCTCGATAAAGCAGGGGCAAGCTACATTCTTAGCCTTAACAATCCGGTAGAAAACGTTGATAAGTACTTTACAGAGAAAAGCAAAGCACTAAACCTTGGGGTTTATGGTGCAGACCTTAGCTATGCCAGTACATATCAGATGAAGCAGGAAACAATGAATTACCTCAACGTGTCGAAAAAACTAATTGACGACCTCCAGATTTCCACGGCTTTTAATAAAGATTTAGCCAATCGTGTTGAGGAGAACATTGATAATAAGGATGAGCTTATCAAAATTATCACCGATTCATTTTACGATACCTACGAGTTTCTGCTTAACGAGGAAAAAGATAACGTATCGCTACTTGTTATGTGTGGCAGTTGGATTGAAGGGCTATATATTACAACCCAAATTGCTGTTACCAGCCAAAATAATACCGATTTTATGACCATCATCGCAAATCAGAAGGAGCCGCTAACTAAGCTATATGAGCTTATGCAACCCTTTGCTGAAGAAGATGTAATTGCTGAAATGATGGAAACTCTTAACCCGTTAAAAACTATTTTTGACGATGTTAAAGATGAGGTTGTGACCCAGAAGCAGTTTGAGGATATTGAAGGTGAAGTTTCAAGAATTCGTACTGGAATAGTTGATTAAGAAACCTACACAGCATATTTAAGCCTGCAAATGCAGGCTTTTTTTATATATAATCATGCAGCAATTGTAAAACAACCAAGTCTTTATATATTGTAATCCCAATATATCTAGTTCGGACTATTGCTATGAGAGAAGCCATTCTAAACACGCTAATTCAACTTTATGCTTTAGTTGCCAATGCTACTGAAACCGAGAGTCAAGGACGAACCTTTGTAAAAGCTCTACTAATAAAGCATATCAGCTATAGGTTTATTAGCGATTACCTTGTGCTATTTGATAATCATCTCAATTTCTATCAGCGCGACTTCCCTGCATCAACTGCCAACGACCAAGAGAAGCATCGGATTATTGAGCAATATGTTGAGCAAGTTTGCCTAAAACTCCGTAAGGAACTCCCCAAAAACGAAAGGATACTAGTCCTTTTAAGAATTCTTGAGTATGTATACAAAGACCTAGTAGTTACTCAGGTTGAAGAAATTATTATAGATACTATTGCCAAAACCTTCAGCATCAACCCCATTGATTCACAGGAACTAAAGCTTTTTATCTTTCAAAAAAACTGTAATGAGATAGACCCAGAACGTTTGCTTACTATTGAAAGTAACCTAAAAATCACTGAGGATAGGATTAGGACAGATGAGACAATACAAGGGAAACTCTGCTTTTTACGTGTTAATTCAATCAACTCCTTTATTGTTCTATACCACGGCACTGCAGAACTTTACCTCGATGGTGCAACCATAGAATCGGGTACGCCATACCTAATGGAAATTGGTGCGATAATTCGGGGTCCTAAAACCGATCCTATTTACTATACCGATTTAACATCCTGGTATTACGGAAATAAGCAAAGACAACACATCGTGTTCACAGCCAAGGATGTTGATTTTAAGTTTCGCAATAGCGAAAACGGTATTCACTCGTTCAGCTTTTCCGAAGAATCGGGACAGCTGATAGGCATAATGGGGAGCAGTGGCGTTGGAAAATCAACATTGCTAAATATTTTAACAGGAAAAATTATGCCCAATAGGGGCTGCGTTGAAATAAACGGGTTTGATATTCATCGCGATAAGCAAGCAGTTGAAGGGATAATTGGCTACGTACCGCAGGACGATTTGCTGTTTGAGGAACTTAGTGTTTACCAAAACCTTTACTATAACGCCAAGCTATGCTTTAGCAAATTTACTGAGCTAGAAATAAAGCAAACGGTTAATAGTATTCTCAACGATTTAGACCTATGGGACATTCAGCGTTTTAAAGTAGGATCGCCACTTAATAAAATGATTAGCGGTGGCCAACGAAAACGACTCAATATTGGGCTAGAGCTTATGCGCGAGCCAAGTATCCTATTTGTTGATGAGCCAACCAGCGGATTATCATCAAGCGACTCGCTTATGGTGATGAGTTTGCTTAAAAATCAGGCCAACAAAGGGCGATTGGTTATAACTAACATTCATCAACCCTCATCAAAGGTTTTCCGTTTACTCGATAAGCTATGGGTACTCGATCGTGGTGGTTATCCTATATATACAGGCGACCCCGAGGATGCTATTGTATATTTTAAAACCATGACCACTAGGGTAAACGCATCGGAAAGTAGATGTACAACCTGTGGGAACATTAATCCCGAACAAATCCTCGAAATTGTTGAGGCAAAAGTGATTGACCAGAATGGTGTGGTTACACAAAAACGCCAGCATACCCCCATTGAGTGGAACACCATTTATAAAAAAGAGATTGGGCAAAGCTGTAAACCTAAAAAGCACAAAGCACAACTACCTCAAAACCCTTTTAATATTCCCAATATCGAGGTTCAATTTAAGGTATTTAGCATTCGCAACCTATTATCAAAATTAGCCAACAGACAATACGTTTTTATTAACCTGCTTGAAACTCCCATCTTAGCATTTGTACTTGCATTTTTCACCAAGTACATCCCAAACGACATCTACATTTTTGCTGAGAATAAGAATATACCATCCTATCTGTTTATGAGCGTAGTGGTATCGCTATTTATAGGGCTTATGGTTAGTGCCGAAGAGATATTTAACGATAAAAAGATACTTGAACGAGAATCGTTCCTAAATTTAAGTCGCTTTAGCTACCTCAACGCCAAAATAGCTTATCTGTTTGCCCTATCAGCACTGCAAATGGCTATGTTTGTGCTCATTGGCAACGCCATTCTCGAGATTGAGGGAATGACCCTAAACTATTGGCTAATACTTTTTTCAACTACATGTTTTGCCAATATGCTGGGGTTAAACATTAGCGCGGGACTTAACTCGGTAGTTGCCATATACATTACAATCCCATTTATTTTGGTTCCCCAGATTCTGCTTAGCGGAACCGTGGTACAGTTCGATAATCTTCATCCCTCAATTACGAATAGAGTTTATGTCCCAGTTGTTGGCGACGTAATGGTTTCGCGTTGGGCATACGAGGCTCTTGCTGTTGAGCAGTTTAAAAAGAATAAGTTTAACTCACATTTTTTCGATTATGAGCAACAGGTCAGCAATTCACACTTTATTGTTGCCTTTTTAGTCCCCCGCTTGCAAAACTTGGTCGATGAGTGTGTTCGTATATACAATAGGGATGAATTACAATTGGCGAGGTATAAACGAAATCTGAAGATAATATCCAATGAGCTAATACAGCTTAGCCTTCAAAAAAATGCACCCCCATTTGAGTACATCGGCAACCTTAACCCCAACGATTTTAGTGAGCAAATAGCCGAGGAGGTTACGGGTTACCTAATTTTTATGCGAATTATGTATAATGGTATTGCCGATGCTGCCCGACAAAAAAAGGATAGCGTGTACAACTCAATGGTTGATAACATTGGTTCGGATGCTGTGTTTGCCCTTCGGCAAAATAACACCAACAAGGCTCTTACCGATTGGGTGCTCAACAATAACGAGGTAACCAAATTTCTAGAAACAGATAAAAGGATAATCCAGAAATTTGAGCCAATTTACATGATTCCCAATCATCAATGGGGTAGAGCACACTTTTATGCACCTGTTAAGCAGTTTAACAATCAACTAGTCGATACCATCTGGTTTAACCTTGCGGCTATCTGGCTTGGTTCCCTTTTACTTTTTGTAACCCTTCAAGTAAATTTGCTGGGTAGATCTATATCATACCTTGAGGGTATTTGGGTTAGCAATAAAACCAGAAAGCAGGATACGCTATTAACGAGGGATTGATAGCATTGATACTTAAAGTAGGATTACGCACTAACTACGAGCCATGGGATTCAAAAAAGCTCAGCATTTTATACCAACGGTTAGTGGTTAGCTATTCTCTCAATTTCAATTGCCCTTCACACTGTGCATTACAGCTTTTTTTGTTATAAATCTAAATTTCATCAGAATAGCATACATTACCATCAACTATTCTAGCCGGTGCAGTGTATTTATGATCTTGAACTTTCCCCGTTGCCATAATGTGTAATACCCTCCAACCCTTTGTTTTTAGATAATCGGACACCATTGAACGATGGCATTTCCACCAAACCGCTTCCGAGCACATGTAGGCTGTAGTTTGTTCCATGGCAATACGTTCCAGTCTTTTAATGGCAATTCCAAATTCTGTGGTTTCCATATAATCGGCATAACCTCTGAAAGAGTCATTATTCCATCGGTTGTTTTTTGAATCCTTTTTCACCTTCCTTCTTCCTCCCAGGTCGGGTAGGTGCATATATTGTATCCCTGTTTCTTCTAGCGATATCTTTAAACTTTCCTTGTTGAATTGTGGAAATCTGCGTGAGCCCGGCAAACTCCGAATATCGGCAACAATTTTAATATTAAAGGATAGAAGCATAGTCAAAAAATCAGCCAGACTATGGGTAGAATGTCCAATTGTATAAATCGTATGTGCCTCCATTAGGATTATTGTAAATTATTGAAGGTTAAAATATATTTATCAATATACTCACGTTTTTCTTTAGATTTATATTGCTGGATGTATCGCGGATGTTCCAATATTTTTAGGCTATCAAACAGCTTAGCCTCTTTATTTAATTTTTGGATAAAAGTTGCATTTTTCTTACCCAGCACATAAACCTCAGAGGTATCTAACCCTAGACTGATCTGTGTTTTTAATGATGCAATCATATAATCTTTCACTGTTTCAAAAAGAACAGGGTCATCATAATAGTTAGCATTTACCCACTTACTCTCTTTTGTTTGGCGGATAATGGCTAAAGGAAATGGCGAGTTGATGTAAAATTGCTTGTAGAATTCCTTTGCACCACCATACTCAGCTATTAAATCGTACACAAAAACAGAAGAAACCTCGTGCGTATGTGCCGATTGCATCTTAATACCGCAAACGCTTTCCAGTCGTTTGGTGTCCGTAAATGGCACGCCCGTTACCCCTGCTCCGTGACGCCCTGGGTTAATGCCAATAATAAATCTTCGGCGATTTGAATCATTGTAAAATTTATGGTAAAACTGTTGCATTACCTCCATCGTTTCAGGATTATCCTGAAAAGGATTAATTACCTGAAAATCTTTTGGCAGCTTACCCGAGTAGCGTAAATGCTGGTTGAAACCGATTACTTTTTCTCCAAAGGTCATTGGCATAAGAATTTAACTTGTTTTCCCATCCTGTAAACTCATCTGGTATATTCAGTGGAGATTACTAACACTAAAACTTAAATAAGGTTCCCTTTGGATGAAAATACAACACCCCTAAATTGACTCTAAAAACCGTATTGCAGAAACTATTTTTGCTTTTGCATCGTCATCTTTTTCCGACTTTAGTGCAGCTCGCAAATCGGGAAGATAATAGCTAAACTCAGAGTTGGCAATGTACTCAGCAGCCCGTACCCTAACAATAGCGGACGAGTCGAAAAGCAATCCCTGCACCAAGCGCTTAGCATCCCACGACACGTTGCCTTCAAGCCAATTAAGCGCTTCTATTTTCTCCACGGGCGAGCCGTAGAGAAATGTGGAGTAGTATGCCGACTCACGCTTTAGCATATCCTTGGTAAAAAGAATCTCCTTTTCAAAAAGGTCTGGTCTAACAGCATTCTCGTTGTAGGTGATATACTCCTTGCCAAGAGTCCACCTTACCATCCGTGGAATAAGCCAGCGCATACCAGGTGTAGCTTCGGGGTGCGCAATAGTGCTAAACACAAGCCCTTTGCCATAGCTGTTGCCAATAAAGAAAGGTTTTGCATTGGTCATATTTGCTGGAGCACCACCCTCTTCGTGCACATCACTTTCCATGGTAGCAAAAGAGGTATAGATAATCGTATCAGGAGCCTTTATAAACACAGGCCCTTCGTAGTACACAACAAAATTGGTGTCGCGGGTAGCAAGTTCCGGAAATATGCTCTTTCCCTCATCAGTTAGGGTAAATTTCGCTAATCCATGTCCGCGATTATCGTGCTCAATATCAATAGCCTGCGCCCCATTTATGGCAATACTCGCATAACCTGGTGTATTTGAAAAAAAATATGCACCAGCACATATACCAACAGCACCACCCCCACTGGCAACAAAATTGCGGATACGGTTGTGGTTCTCATGACCAAGATTCAGGTACTGACGGCTACCCCCACCTCCCGGAATAATTATGGCATCAAGGGAATCTAAACACCCATTGGCAATGTCGGATGTAGTGATAAGCCTCACATCCATTCCCTTATCTATTTTAATGGCCTCAACCGTTTCCCAAACGCAGGTTTGAGCTCCGCCGTGCCCATCGAAAACGCCAACTTTAACTATTTCTTCACCCGCTTTGGAGGTTTGTGGTTGATTGCTGCTACACGAGTAGCCCAAAAAGGCAATTACAAGAGCCATAAAAGTTAGGTGCTTCATAAAAACAGATTTTAATGTATTTACTGTGGTTTAGCAAACAAAGTTAATGCAACAGGATAATAAAAACCAATATTTATTTCGCCTTCACAACTTTATAAATTTTCACAAAAAAGGACTGCCCAAATAAGGACCTCAACGATGCATGAGGGAAAGTGTATATAATTGCAAAAACTTTTAGTATATAATTTTCCGGGTAACCTTGTTCTCAAGAGTTTTTTTCCTAATCTTATCGTTTTTGCCCAACACTACCTGATAGGTTCTTTTTTCAATCCAATTCCCCTGACTATCATACTCATACTCGTAGTAATAGGCTTGATCGCCCTTAATGGCACTTGATAATTTTTCCAGCATAACATCACCGTTGGGATAGAGCTGACAAGCAATTGATTCAAGCCTAAACTTCTTTTCACGGTCTAGGGGATAGGACCACGAAGAAGCGTACAATCCATTACTCTTATACACCATAACCTTTATCATGTTTGAGGGCTCGATGTAGATAAACTTCTCTGTAAAGGTATGTGCACCAGTTGGACCAAAAACTTTTGCCGATTCAATCCTCCCCAACGTATCCAAAGTCATTAATGCCCATTGCGATGTTTTCCCGTTTTTAAGCACCTCAACCCTATGCGGCAAAAGGGTTTCGCTATCCCACTCAATAACTACCTCCTCCTCGTTCCAGCCCGAAAGGTTAGCAAAAAATTTGTGATACTTCCGGCTGAGCCCATTGTGTGGGGTATATTCCCAATGGGTCTCACTACTTTTCCCGCCTGCACTATTGTAGGCAATCTGCTGAGTAATCAGTCCATTACCATTAAATTGTTTTTCCGTTTTGTGGGGTACTGGTTGATAGCCTTTAATTATCACCTCCGAGGTTTCAGTAATGCTTCTGAATGTTCCCCCATGGCTAACATCATTGGGTATAGCCAGAAAATGGTTTACAATTGGCTGCGAATAGCCCAATGCGGAGCAACAAAAGGAAACGATTAATATGCTAAGAATCTTTTGCATAGGTTGGCTTGTTGTTCTGCAAACATACCACTTTTTGCATAATGTTCTCTTACGGCTCTATTGGTTACTACTATCCATTTCGTCCTTATCAATCATTACTCTGGCCCTCGGTAACTTTTCGGGATAGTTCTGCTGCATAAACTCAACCATTTTCTCTCTGGCATAAACCCGCAAATCCCAAAGTGTTGGAGAATCGACTGCGCTCATTAGAAATCGCAACTCAAGCGAATGATTTGTTGAGTTTGTTACCTGCACATTGGCCACATTGCCATCCCAAATACCCGATTGCTTTAATATCTCTTCAAACACGCCTCTCAACGGCTCAATGGGCATGGTATAATCCGTATAAATAAATACAGTTCCTAGTATTTGTGCCGATGTACGGGTCCAGTTCTCAAAAGGTTTTTCAATAAAGTAGGTGCTTGGCACCACCAATCGTCTTTTGTCCCATAGCCTAATTACAACGTAGGTTAGCGTAATCTCCTCAATCCACCCCCATTCTTTCTCAACAATCACAACATCGTCAATTCTTATGGGCTGAGTAATTGCCAATTGAATTCCTGCCAGCATACCCCCAATAACCTTTTGGGCTGCTAGACCTAGTATTAATCCGGCAACCCCTGCCGACGCAAAAAGGCTAATTCCAATACGCCTTATGGAATCAAACGTCATGAGAATACTGGCTATGGCAAAAAAGATGATAGTGAAGACAATAATACGCTCAATTATCCGCAGCTGGGTATGCATTTTTCGGGCGTGCAGATTGTTTTTCTGTTGTACATCGTAATTGCTCAAAATAATAATTCGGGTTATTGCAGTAATGTTTATGGCAACCCATGTTCCAGTAACAATGAGCAAAATGGTTATAAAGTGGGATGCATTAGCTAATAGTCCAACATCAGAAATTACTAACGGCAAGTTAAGCTTTAAGGAAATTAATGCCACAAACAGTAAGCTAGGGATAACTGCACGTCGAACTATTCTTTTTCTAACCAATTTTTCCTTCAGAACCTTTAGGTACTTACTAAGCCAACGAATGGCAAAATAGATAATTACAACACCGACAACAATAACTATTGCAGATATAAAAATTCGTTCAACATGCTCGATACCACCAAATAAGTTCATCTTTTTTATTTCAAAAGTAATAAGATATTCTGATAGTGTCAACAACTTTTATGGCCAATAGTTTATGCAAATAAAATAGCATTATAGTATATTTGTGGCCATTAACTATAAATTCTAAAACTATGGCCAGGAAAATATTTACCGTAGCTATTGCATTTACCATACTCTCACTAACCGGATGCGACGATGGCAAGCTAAACTTTTTTACCCTTGAACAGGATATCGCTTTTGGAAAGCAGCTCGATTCAACCGTACTGGCCGATCCCGCATACCCTATTCTTAACAAAAACCAACACCCAGAGGCCTACGAACATATTGAAAGGATACTTTCAACATTGCTAAAATCCAATGATTTACGCTACGCCAGCACGTTCCCTTGGGAAGTAAAAATTATTAATCAGGATGTACTAAATGCATTTGCTGCGCCGGGTGGATATATGTACTTCTATACTGGTTTGATAAAATTTCTGGATAATGAGGCTCAATTTGCAGGAGTTATGGCTCACGAAATGGCTCATGCCGACAGACGACATTCAACCCAAATGCTTACCAAACAGTACGGATTTAGCCTTTTGGCCTCAATCGTGCTAGGTGATAATCCAAATATGTTAAAGACGATAATTGCTGAGCTTGCTCAAGGATTGGGTAATTTAAAGTATAGTCGTAATAATGAGTATGAGGCAGATGAGTACGCAGTGCACTATCTTTACGACACTGGATATCACCCGAGGGCGATTGCTGATTTTTTCGAGAAGATGGAAGGGCAACCCACACCCCCTGAGTTCTTAAGCACTCACCCATCGCCAGAGAATAGAATTGAGGCCATTGAAACTGTATGGAAAAGCCTAGGCAACAAAGACGGGGAACTTTACATAGACCGTTACACAAATTTCAAGAATAGTTTACCCTAAGCTAAAATATTTGCGATTTGTCATTTCGTTGCCAGTCAGCAGATTGGGCAAAAGAGAAATCTGTTTGGGAAAAACATAATTT
>JAQUJY010000031.1:14530-30196 GCA_028680705.1 Bacteroidales bacterium | reverse complement strand
ATTTATAATTAGTTCTAAAGTGAAACAAAAATTTCAACTATATATACATTTGTCAGCAATATTTTAACCGTACTATGGAAATTTTAAATTCACAAATTGAGAAACATTACCATCAACCCAATTTGTATGATGATATTATAAATCGCCTCAAAGAATTGGAGGTTGACCTAAATAGTGTAACCAGAAAGGATATAGCAGGTGTTGATGAATTTCACGTGAGAGGTGCAGAAGTATCAAGGGAGTTAGCGAAAATAGTCAACATTAATAATTCTAGGCTGTTAGATATTGGGTGTGGCATTGGTGGGCCTTGCAGAATGCTAGCTGACGAATTTAATTGCGACGCAGTAGGAATAGACATATCTAAAGAATATGTTGCCACAGCTAGTAGGCTATCAGAACTTGTTGGCTTAAACCACAAAACTAAATTTATTTATGCCGATGCAACAAACTTACCTTTTCAAGATAATGAATTTGAGGTAGTTTGGACACAACACGTGCAAGTAAATATTAGCGATAAGCTAAAATTCTACAGCGAAATAGATAGAGTTTTAAAAAACAATGGTGTTTTTATTTACTATGAAGTTTTTAAAAAAGGGAATAAGGGAGTAAATTATCCACTGCCTTGGGCCGACGAATCGAGAATCAGCTTTCTTGAACAATCTTCAAGAATTGACTCAATTCTACAAGAGTTAGGTTTGGTAAAAAAACAGTCAACCAACCAAACCGACAGCGGGATTAAGGTTCTTGAAAAAATGTTGGATAGAATAACAACGTGGGGTGCTCCGAGGTTAGGGCTAAATGTTTTAATGGGTGCATCAACAAAAGATAAAATAACAAACCTATTAAATGGACTTAAAGAGGGGCAAATCTATTTAGAAAGCGGAGTTTATGAAAGGCAAAAATAATTACCAGCTACACATTACCGTTTTTTGTAAATTGAGAAAATCATTTTAAATTAAAAGATGAAACGGGAATGAAAGCAGTTTTAACCATTGGGCTTTTGATATTAAGCAATTCATTTATGATTATTGCTTGGTATGGGCATTTGAAATTTGCTGAATGGAATTGGTTCAGCAAGTTGGGCTTAGTTTCAATAGTGTTAATTAGTTGGGGAATAGCACTTTTTGAGTATATGTTTCAGGTTCCAGCAAATAGAATTGGGTTTAGTGGAAATGGTGGTCCTTTTTCCCTAATTCAGCTAAAAGTAATTCAAGAGGTTATTACCTTGGTTGTTTTTGCTGTTTTTACTTTACTAGTATTTAAAACAGAAACATTTAGAGTGAACCACATTATTTCGTTCATTTTTTTGATTTTGGCAGTTTACTTTATGTTTAAAAGATAAAGGATTATTGCCTAAACAATATGGTATAAATAGTAAGATTATGAGTAAGTTTTCAACTGTAAAAGTAAGAGAGACTAACGAATCGAAAAGGGTAAGAATTACCTCTGATTCGAAGCCAAAGATTCTCGATACAGTTATCAAAAAATGGCAGACTTTACTGGATACACTAGCAAAAGTAGTTGGCGTGCCTTCAGCTCTAATTATGCGTTTAAATGAAGAAACGATTGAGGTATTTATAAAAAGTAATACCGAAGGTAATCCTTATAAAACTGGTGAGAAGGTTAAACTTATTTACGGGCTTTATTGCGAAACTGTTATTGGAGTACAAAAAACATTGATTGTGCCTGATGCTACTAAAAATAAAGTTTGGAATAAAAATAATCCCGATATTGATATAGATATGATTTCTTATATGGGAGTTCCACTCAATTGGCCCGATGGTGAATGCTTTGGTACTGTTTGTATTTTAGATAGTAAAGAAAATTATTACAGCAAGGAAACAGAAGATTTGCTAACTCAAATTAAGCAGCATATAGAAGTTGATTTACAGTTTATCCAAACCAACCAAGAACTTGAAAAACTGAATGATACAAAAACGAAGTTTCTGTCCTTAATCTCTCACGATGTACGTGGAAACATTGGGAGTGCTGACCAGTTATTAAAGTTAATTATTGAAAATATCAACGATTATAGCAAATCAGAACTTAAGGATACGCTCCTCTCGCTTAGCCAAAGCCTATCTGAATCGTATTTTACACTGGAAAATATGCTAAGTTGGTCCAAGTCAGAAATGCTACAAATAGAGCCTGAGATTTTACCAACAAATTTGGTTGAAGTTATTGACGAATTGCTGCAATTTTTCAATCAAACCATAGAAATAAAAAAACTTAGAATAAAGAAAGATTATTACGCTGAAAAGGTCATTGTGTCCGCAGATAGAAAAATGATTAAAGTGGGTTTAAATAATATTCTGTCGAACGCCATAAAATATTCGCAGAATGAAGGTTTAGTCACTATTCGGTTAATGGATCAAGGGAATAAGACTGTTATTGAAATAATTGATTCTGGAATTGGGATGGATAAAAATACCGCTAGCAAATTATTTAATTACAATGAATCGCATAGTAAGTCGGGAACACAAGGAGAAAGTAGTTCAGGAATTGGGTTGATGTTAACCAAAGAGTTTCTAGATAAAAACAATGCCGTAGTTACAGTCGATAGTGGGATTGGTAAAGGCACAAAGTTTAGGATTACTATATAGTATAACAGGGGTGCACAAATAATTGGTGGGGTAGTGGCTTTTATGCCACAATACTAATCAATGATTTTTTACCAAGTTTGACACGCATTTTGCCCGCAACAATTTTACGTCGATATTATTTAAAAAAGAGATACTTATGGTTAAGACAAGAATTGGAAATAAGAATGATATAGGCGGGGTTTTATCTCTGCAAGATAAATATTTGTATAGTAAGCTAAATGAAGCAGAGCGTAAGGAAGGTTTTGTAACCACACCATTTACGGTTAATCAAATTGAAGAAATAATTACTCAAAATGGGTTGATTGTAGCCGAGAATGAGGAGAATATAATTGTTGCGTATGCTTTTGCTGGTAGTTGGAAATATTTTGAGCAATGGGAAATTTTCAACTTTATGGTATCGCGTTTTCCAAAACTGTCCTTTCAAGGAAATAGAATTACAACAGAGAATAGTTTTCAGTATGGCCCCGTTTGTATTGATAAGAAATATAGAGGAAATGGCGTATTAAATTTGATTTTTGAGGAGATGAGAATGGAGTTTCTCAAAAGATATCCAATCTCCGTTACATTTATAAATAAGGTAAATGCAATTTCTACAAAGGCACATACTAAAAAATTGGATTGGGAAATAATTGACGAATTTCAGTTCAATGGCAATACCTATATTGGATTAGGATTTGACATGAAAAAATCTGTACTGAAATAGAAAAACGAATATTTTTTAATGCATATAAGTTGATGCTTAAGTAGATGGGTAGTTTTTTATTAAGGTCAAACCAGAATGTGTTTTACATGTCATTTCTTCTTAAAATCAACAAGAAAATCATACGAATATGAAAATCAAAATACACCTTTGGGTAGCAAGCATAATTTTGGTTGCATTTGCCTGCAATACAGAAACTAGGGTTGAGAACCCAGCCAAATTGGTTAATCCATTTATTGGTACCGATGCCCACGGGCACACCTATCCTGGTGCCAGCATGCCTTTTGGTATGGTGCAGCTTAGCCCTGATACCCGCCTAAGCGGTTGGGATGGCTGCTCGGGTTACCACTATTCCGACTCAATAATTTACGGATTTACACATACCGCGCTAAGCGGAACGGGGGTTGGCGATTATGGCGATATTCTGCTAATGCCCGTAATGGGCAAACCCACAATGCTAAATACCGAGTATCTATCGCCTTTTCAAAAGAAAAACGAGAAGGCTTCGGCTGGTTACTACAGCGTTTATCTTGATAAACCCCGTGTGCTTGCCGAACTCACCACAACCACTCGTGTTGGCTATCATCGTTATACCTTTCCAAAAACAAGCGAGGCAAATATAATTATCGACCTTGAGCATAGAGATAAGGTAACCGATTCGTGGATTGAAGTGCTGAGCGATACCGAAATCAGAGGAATGCGCCGCTCATCAAACTGGGCTAACGATATGGTTTGGTATTTCCATATGGAATTCTCAAAACCCTTTACACGTAAAGGAATAGCGCTAGATAATAAGTTGCAAGATGATATAAAATTTGCTCAGGGAACTAACGTGAAAGCGTTCGTGGGATTTGAAACCGAGGAGGGCGAAGCCATTGAGGTCAAAGTTTCGCTCTCGCCCGTGGATGCCGATGGCGCACTCAAAAATATGCAAGCCGAATTGCCCACTTGGGGTTTTGAAGAAACCAAACAGAAAGCGTTCGATACCTGGAACAACGAGCTAGGTAAGATTATTGTAACTGGCAGTTCCAGTGAGCAAAAAACAGTGTTCTACACCGCAATGTACCACGCTTTCCTACAGCCCAATATTTTTATGGATATTAACAACAGGTATCGCGGAATCGACAAGCAGATACATACCCCCAATGGCTTTACAAACTACACCGTATTCTCGCTTTGGGATACCTATCGGGCTTGGCATCCATTGATGACAATTATTGAGCAGCAACGCACCAAGGATTTTATTAATACAATGCTAAATATGTACGAAAAGGGCGGCTTGCTTCCAATATGGGAGCTGGCGGCCAACGAAACCAACTGTATGATTGGTAACCACGCCATATCGGTAATTGCCGATGCGTATATAAAGGGTATCGATGGTTTTGATACGCAGAAAGCCCTTAACGCAATGTTACATAGCGCAACCCGCGACCATTTTGGGCTAAAAGCCTACCGCCAGCACGGTCATATCCCTGGCGATATGGAGCACGAGTCTATATCAAAAACGCTTGAATACGCTTATAACGACTGGTGCATTGCGGTAATGGCGAAGAGTTTAGGCGAAGAAGAAATCTATAACGAATATATCCAAAGGGCACAGTACTACAAAAATATTTTCGATACCGAAACAGGTTTTATGCGTCCACGCCTAAATGGCGGTTGGCTCACACCATTCAACCCAACCACTGTCGATTGGCATTTTACCGAGGCAAACTCCTGGCAATACAGCTTTTACGTTCCGCACGATATTACGGGGCTATACAATTTGCACGGAGGCAAGGAGCTGTTTGCAACAAAAGTCGACGAACTGTTTGAAACCGACAACACCATCTCTGGTCGCGACCAGAAGGATATTTCGGGGTTAATTGGTCAGTATGCCCAAGGCAATGAACCCAGCCACCATATGGCGTACCTGTACAATTTTGTAAATCAACCTTGGAAAACGCAGTTTAGGGTACATCAAATAATGAACGAACTATACACTCACAAGCCCGATGGGTTAAGCGGTAACGAGGATTGCGGTCAGATGTCGGCTTGGTACATAATGAGCGCTATGGGTTTTTATCCCGTTACTCCAGGGCTTCCAGAATACACCATTGGCACTCCCCTATTCCCCGAAGTTGAGGTAAATCTCGAGAACGGCAAAACCTTTAGGGTAACGGCAAATGGAGTTTCCCATAAAAATTTCTATATCCAATCGGCAACGCTAAATGGTACCAATTACAGCAAATCGTATATTTCGCACAGCGATATTATGAACGGCGGGCACCTTCATTTCGAAATGGGCAGTAAGCCCAACAAAAATTGGGGTAGCAGCGATACCGATATTCCAACAACCCACATTACCCACAAGCAAATTCTGCCCATACCCTTTATCAACTCAAATGAGCGTCGCATACGCGATAGTATGGTGGTAACCATTGGCACCATAATTCCCCACTGCGAAGTTTATTTCACAACCAATGGCACTACACCCACACGCCAATCGACACCCTACACCAAGCCAATTACACTTACCAGCACCACAACCCTAAAAGCCGTGGCATATATAGAGGGTATGGGGTATAGTTTCCCAGTAAAAGCCGATTTTGTTAAAATTGACTTAACCCGTACCATCAGCATTAAATCAAAATGCAGTCAGAGTTACCATGCAGGAGGACCCGAGGCACTTATAGATGGTATTCGGGGTGCCGAGAACTGGCGCTTAGGTGGCTGGCAAGGCTATCAGGCAACCGATTTTGAGGCGGTTGTAGATTTAGGCAAAACCCAGCCAGTTAACCACTTGGCAGCAGGTTTTGTGCAGGATATCCGCTCGTGGATTTGGATGCCCAAGGATGCAACATTCTACGTTTCTAACGATGGTAAAGCATTTAAACAGGTGGCACTGGTTAAGAGTACAACCCCTCACGATGATTATGAGATTACGCAAACCGACCTACAAGCCGATGTTAAAACAGCAGGCCGCTACGTTAAGATTGTTGCTACCAACTATGGGAAAATTCCCAGCTGGCATCTTGGCGCCGGTGGTAATGCTTTTATTTTTATTGATGAAATAATTGTAGAATAGACAGTGATTTTAGGGCAAAGTAAATGCTCCCAGTCCCATTTACAAGAACACTATTTTTAGTTACCTTATGGGTTTTTTGGGGTATTAATTATACCAGGTTCCCACCATTCGCCAAAATGCTCTATGAAAATTTTCTCCCTTCTGGCTAGGGTGCAACTCAATATACGATTTGGGTTCGGCCTCAAGAGGGATTCTTTTTATCTTACTCTCAGCATCGTAAATTGCTGGCACCTCGGGATGAAACTGTACACCCAAAACATGGCGATATTTGCTATGCCTTATTGCTTCCACAATCTTTCCATCCACACTCCATGCAATGGGAACAATATTTTTACCCAGCATATTTAGCGCCTGGTGGTGGCTACTCCACACGTATGGGAGCTCCTTAACAAAATTATTAAGCGTATCGAGGAAAGATTTATCCTCAAATTTAATTTGATGAAAATGCCCCCAAGTCAAGACGTTATCTATACCAAAATTTGAGTGGTAGTTCCTGTGCTGAGCGTTTTGCTCCTGAGCCAAAACGTCCTCAACAGTTTGCAAACCGTAAAGTTCGGTTGGTATATCCTGATACATTGTTCCACCCGTTGCCACGTTCATACTCTGCATACCTAGACATATCCCTAAAATTGGGTAATCTGGTCGGCTGTCAAGCAACGGTTTATACTCCTCATTTTGCGAACCACCCAGCAGATGGTACAAAAACGACAGTTCAACGTAATGCCTGTGGGCATCGGTAATTGAGGTTAAAAGGCTGGTTTGGTTGCCATAGGTTGTGGCAGGCATATCGGGGCCACCAAAAAAGATAATACCCTTTGAATTACTGAAAATTGCCCTAAATGCATTGCTACAATCGTTCTCAGTGTAGAGATTATCGGGGTTTAGTTCGCCCTTAATTTCCAGCAACTTAAATCGTTCATCACCCAACTCTTGCAAAAAACTTTTCGAAGAGCCATAGTTATAAGCCCCGTTAATATGGTAAACGCCTAGCACTTTTAAACTATCGGACAGAGGGAAAACATTGTTTTTAGTTAGCTCAATAAAAGTTTTAATATTACCTACCGTTGGGTGCATAAGCACCACTGTTGGTTGAAAACCGGAAAGCTTATCGACATTGGTTAATACTTCAATCTTGTTATGGGTACACGACCATAGCGTAAATATTAAAACAATTACTCCAAAGTATTTTTTCACAATAATAGTTTTTTTGTAATTTACTTTTCGGAATTAACGCAAAAAGCTTAACGGACGGCAATAAGAAACGTTGGGGGGAGTAGGACAACGTCAATATCCATCGCTAAAAACTTTGATGCGAGTTATAAAGTTCTAATAACGATAAAAACCCCAATGTTTTATACCGCATATTGTGGTGCGTTTTTTCTTATTTGCCTAATTCGATTGAGTATCTCTTTTTTTCCTTTACTCTCTTTTTCTATGTCATAATCATCCTGAAGTCCAAGCCAAAATTTTGGGCTTGTTCCAAAGTAATGACTTATTCTAAGTGCAGTATCCGCTGTTATGCTTCTTTTTCCTTTTATTATTTGAGAAATCCTTGATTGTGGTATTTCTGTGTCTTTTGATAATCTGTATGCAGAAATATTCATTGGCACAAGGAATTCTCCATTGAGTATTTCTCCTGGGTGTACATTTTCTAATCTTTCCATAATATTCCCTTTCATTTGTGATAATCTACAATTTCAACCTCTTTAGCTTGATTGTTTTCCCATTTAAAGATAATTCTCCACTGGTCATTGATTTTAATACTATAAAAATCCATGAGGTTTCCTGATAGTTTTTCGAGCCGATTTGATGGTGGAATTCTTAAGTCTACTATTGACTGATAGTTATTTAGCATCCTTAGTTTTCGTCTACCAATCTGTTGTATTTCAGGCGGTAGTTTCTTAACTATTTCTCCGTTCCAAATATTCTCGGTTTCTTTCGAACCAAATAAAACAATCATTGCTTTCGTTTTACATTAGTAACGCCAAAGGTAAGTAGTTGTTTCGAATTAATTGATAAATTTTGTATTTTTTTTAAATGTACCACAACTGGTTAACATGTATGATAAAGTACACCCTACTACTCCACCATCTCCACACTAAACCCTTCTTTACGTAAGAGGTTTAGTATTCCCTTATCGCCTCCCAAATGTCCGCAGCCAACAGCAACAAAGGTTACCTGGGCATTACCCAGTTCAACTATTTTAGGAATCCAGTTCTCGTTACGCTTATCAATCAGAAACTCGCCAAACTGCTTAAACTCCTCATCGCTCTCCATTATAAACTCATAAACCGCCTCGGCATCTCTACTCTTATATGTTTGAACAAGTAATTGGAACTCTGTTTTCGAATTATTAAAATCGTCTATACTCTCCATAAGCATTTGGGCCTGCTTCTCTAGCGGAATCAAATCTATATAGCCAATTTGCTCGCCCACAGTCTCTAGCCCTCCTATTAGTTTTTGCTGAGCCGTGGCCTGCTGCATAAAGTACCCTTCGTACGATGCGGACTGGGCTCCGATAATTTTTTGGATTAAAAATGACGATAGCATTAATGGCTTTATTTGTTTTAGCATCTCTATGGGCATTTGAAGCGAGTCGGCAAAGAATTTGCCTAGCCGCTGGTATTCCTCCGGAGTAATTAGCTTATCAATGCTATTATCCTGCATCATCATAGCAGTTTGTGCCTCTAGAGCCATTGTTGGGCTCGACATATCAATCTCTAAAACAAGTTTTTTAGCATCTGCAAACTTTTCGATTACTGTTGTATCAATAAAAAAATCACCCTGAGGCAGGGCGTGTATCGTTCCGTAAATATATACCGGATGCTCAGTTTTATCGCCAGTTACCTTGTATAGTAGCGATTGAGAAAAAACACCAAACCAAATGGCTGACAGTAAAACCGACATTAAGAATTTTCTTAGCATAATCTTTTAGTTTATTAGAGATTTAATTTCATTAGTTATGGGAATGCCTAATGGCAAAGCAAGTTACAAAAAATTACAGTTAAGTAGTTAACTTAGCGTAGCTTCATTAAGACGATAATTATGGAGTATGTAAAAAAAAAGGGAGGCAAAAGCCTCCCTTTAGTAATTTATAGCTGATTATATCAGCCCTTTAGCATGTTTTTCGGCAATAACCTTTAGCATGTCTTCTGTCATTTTTTTAAGGTCCCACTCAGGCTTCCAACCCCATTCTTGGCGGGCAGCGCTGTCGTCCATATTGTTTGGCCACGAGTCTGCAATACCTTGTTTCATAGGTTCAACATCGTAGTCCATCTTAAAATTGGGCATGTGTTTCTTTATTTCGGCAGAAATAATCTCGGGGTCGAAACTCATTGCTGTGATGTTGAAAGAGTTGCGATGCTTCAACTTGTCAGGGTCAGCTTCCATAAGGTCAATGCCAGCTTTTACGGCATCTGGCATGTACATCATGTCGAGAAAGGTGCCAGCTGCAAGTGGGCAGGTGAATTTGCCAGTTTTTATGGCAGCGTAAAAAATTTCTACAGCGTAATCGGTTGTACCACCACCAGGAAGGGTAACGTTTGAAATAATTCCGGGGTATCGTACCGAACGGGTATCAACACCAAAACGTTTGTGGTAGTAATCGCTTAGCAGTTCGCCAGCTACCTTTGAAACCCCGTACATGGTTTGTGGACGCATGATGGTATCCTGTGGGGTATTGTCGAGCGGAGTTCCGCCACCAAATGCACCAATGGAGCTAGGCGTAGAAACGGCGCAACCAAACTCACGAGCCACCTCAAGGCAGTTCATTAAACCACCAATACCAATATTCCAAGCAACCTGCGGCTTGCTCTCGCCAACTGCCGAAAGAATAGCAGCCAGGTTATAAATAGTGTCAATTTTGTATTTTTTTACCACATCGGCAATTAGTTGAGCATTGGTTGCATCAACCACCTCTGAGGGTCCCGATTCGAGCAATTCGCCGGTTGGCTTAGTTGAACGAAAACCAGCAACCACATTACTATTGCCATATCTTTTGCGTAATTCGAGGGTAAGTTCAGAACCAATCTGGCCTACGGAGCCAATAACCAAAATATTTTTCATGGGAGTTTTTTGAGATTTTAACTGTTCGTAAAAAGGTTAACAACAAGTTGCGCAAATATACAATATTTTGGAGAATTGCGAAATGAGGTTAGCGATGCATAAAGAGTAATAGGGGAGAAAGAAAGCGCCAAGCTGTAAGGCTTCTTCGGTTAAATTTTTCTCAAAGTTTCTCTGTATTTACCAGTGCATATTATTTATCAGCATTAGTCTGGGTAGATTATGTTTTAAGGGGGTTTGAAAAAGTGGGATATGCAAAGCCTAAATTTATATAAAGATTTTAGGTGTTCTGTATCTCAGGTTTTTTGAAATATTTTTAATTTTTACATCCATAATTATTTTCAAAAAAATCGTTCTTCAATATCAAAGTTAATATCTTTGCTATATTATTATTTGAAGAACAATGCATATTAACCTTTTAAAATTATAGCTATGTACAATCGTATTCAAACCCATCTACAAAAAGAACTGACCGACATAAGAGAAGCCGGCCTTTATAAAGAGGAGAGGGTAATTGTTACCCCACAAGGAGCCGAGATTAAAGTAAAAAGCGGTGCCGAGGTGCTTAACTTCTGTGCCAACAACTACCTTGGCCTTTCCAATAATCCCGAACTAATTGCCGCCGCCAAAGGTGCGCTCGACTCTCATGGGTATGGCCTTTCATCGGTACGTTTTATTTGTGGAACCCAGGATATCCATAAGGAATTAGAAGCTAAAATTGCTGAGTTTTTCGGTACCGAGGATACTATTTTGTATGCTGCTTGCTTCGATGCCAATGCTGGTGTTTTTGAGCCCCTTCTAGGTGAGGAGGATGCTATTATTTCTGATGCACTTAACCATGCTTCCATCATCGATGGTGTACGTTTGTGCAAAGCCCAGCGTTATCGTTACAAAAACAGCGATATGGCGGATCTTGAAGAGCAATTAAAAAAGGCTCAAGCGCAGCGTTTTAGACTTATTGTGACCGACGGCGTTTTCTCCATGGACGGCAACGTGGCTCCCATGGATAAAATTTACCAGCTGGCCGAGAAATACGATGCAATGGTTATGATTGACGAATGTCACTCTGCTGGTGTTGTAGGTGAAACTGGTCGCGGGGTTACCGAATTATTTAACCTTCGGGGGAAAATTGAAATTATCACAGGGACATTAGGCAAAGCCTTTGGTGGTGCTATTGGCGGATTTACTACCGGTAAAAAGGAGATTATTGAGATGTTGCGTCAACGTTCACGTCCTTACCTATTCTCAAATTCAATTCCTCCAATGGTGGCTGCTGCGGGCATCAAAATGTTTGATATGATGACAGAAACCAACGATTTGCAGGATCGTTTGCATGAGAATACAGCTTACTATACTGAGAAAATGAAGCAAGCTGGTTTCGACATTAAACCAACCAAGAGTGCTATTGCTGCCGTTATGCTTTACGATGCTAAACTTTCACAGAAAATGGCTGCTAAATTACTAGATGAGGGCATTTATGTTATTGGCTTTTACTATCCAGTAGTGCCCAAAGACCAAGCTCGTATCAGGGTTCAAATCTCAGCTGCGCACACTAGGGAACATCTCGACAAATGTATAGCTGCCTTCACTAAGGTAGGTAAAGAAATGGGTGTGATTAAATAACAAAAGTTGCACAATGCTATAAGAGAAATTTCTCATTGAAATATTTAAAAAAAACAGCCTCACCAGGCTGTTTTTTTTTGCCTTTTTTTCTAGCCTGTTAGCTTTATTACCGCCTAAAATGGAGTTTTCTTTTCAGAACAATAAGCAAATACCCTTTTTCGACTATTTTACACAATTAGTCGAATGGTTTCTTGTTTGCCTTATTAAAACGCTGTACCTTTAGACCATAATAGTAGAATAGTCGAATATATGAGAAAAGATAAAAGTAATGAGCCCGATTCGCGCACCAATATGCGCAACGACATTGTGATAAGTGCCGCTGGCGTATTTGCCAAGTTTGGGTTTAAAAAAACAACTGTGGATGATATTGCGCAAGCCCTCCGAAAGGGGAAAAGTTCTATTTACTACTACTTCAAAAGTAAGGAGGATATTTTTAAAGCCGTTGTTGAAAAGGAGGCAGATTCTCTTAGGGTTAAAATTGAGGAGATAATGGCCAGCGAAATGGATACCATAGAAAAGATAAGGGCTTATGTTGAAACGCGTATGCTGTCCGTTAAGGTAATGTCTAATTACCACACGTTTGTAAATGATAATGATGTTAGTAACCTCGATTTAATTGAAAAACTGCGTGTCAAATACGACACTGAAGAGCTTATCATTATAAAAATGCTTTTAAAAGAGGGAATGGAAAATGGTCAGTTTAAAATAAAGGATATTGAACTGTCGTCAATCGCCCTTTTCACTGCAATGAAGGGGTTGGAGTTTCCTCTTTTTATTAAAAGTCCCAAAGCCGATAATTTGCTTACCATTATTGATGATATGCTCGATATTCTTTTTTACGGACTTGTAATCAGAAATGAATAAGCCAATGAAACGATTACTTTATTCTGTCATAATAATGGCAGGGATTGGTTTTAACGGTTTTGCTCAACAAAGCCTATCGCTAGCCGACTGTAAAAGTTTGGCACTTGAGCAAAACTTTAAAATCAGAATTGCAAAGGAAGACATTGGCACAAGCGAGGCGCTTTCGCTCTCGGCTCGTACAAACTTCTTCCCAAACATTAGCGCCAACGGGCTCTATAATCGTTCTAACAGAAAGCTGAGCCTTCTTAGTGGCGATGTGCTAGTGCCCGTAGTGCCGTTCAGCTCAATTAATCCCGAAACAGGGCAGTTTGACCCAAACCTCGACCCTGCAAATACATTTGTATTTAATCCCATTAGCGGTGGTATGCTTCACGATAAGGACGGAAATCCAGTATTCCAAAATTATACTTGGCTCCCCCAAAATCAATTTGAAATTGGGAACAAAAACCTATTTATGGCGGGCGTAAATATTACCCAACCAATTTATATGGGAGGTAAAATTCGTGAACTATACCGAGTAAGTAAGTTGAACAGTAAAATATCAGAGTTAAAACTCACACAGGAGCAAAACGAGCTAATGTATAGTGTTGAGGAGAACTACTGGAGGGTCATTTCTGTACAGGAAAAAACAAAAATGCTTGAAAACTACATTAATCTACTCTCAAAACTTAAAACTGACCTTGAGGAGCTGTATAACGAGGGTATTATTCTTAAAAATGATATTCTGAGGGTTAATGTAAAAACCAACGAAGCGCAGCTAAACCTATTTAAGGCAACCAATGGGTTAAAACTTTCGCAAATGGCATTATGCCAACTTATTGGAATGCCCTTTGAAACGGAAATACTTTTGGCAGATACCCTTGGAGGCATATCGCTGGAACTGCCAGAAACCTACCTTCTGGATAGCGCTCTGGTAAACAGACCAGAATTTGAAATGCTAAACCAGGCAACTGGTATTGCCCAAGCTGGTGTTAATATAATGAGGTCGAGGTACCTTCCAAATATTGGACTTACAGCAGGTTACTCATTTCTAAACCCAAACCCATACAACGGTTTTTCCAATGAGTTTGGTGGCGATTGGAATGTGGGTATTGCCATTAACATACCCATTTTTCATTGGAATGATAGGGCACATACTATGCGAGCGGCGCTTCACGAACAGAAGAAAGTTGAATTACAGCTGGACGAAGCTCGTGAACTAATATCGTTACAGCTAAAGCAAGCGCAGTTCCAGGTAGATGAGAACCAAAAAAAAGTGTTAATGACTAAAACTAACCTTGAATTAGCCAATGAGAACCTAAGGATTACTCGCAATTCATTTACCGAGGGAATGGTTAAAACTACCGATGTGCTTGAAGCGCAAGCGCTGTGGTTCGATGCGTACAGCAACTTAATTGATGCCCAAATGGAAAATCAGCTAAGCATAGTAAACTTGAAAAAAGTAATGGGTAAACCCGATTATAACTAAAATACAACGAGAAATGAACAGAAAATATATGGCGTTAATGCTAGCTTTGGCGCTTTTCGGCTGTAAAACCAATAAACCATCAGAGGAGTTGGTGCAAGCTGAAATACCTGTTGTAAAAACAGCAAGGGTAAGCGAGAAGCCTTTCGCCCCGAAGTTAACGTACTCAGCAACTGTATTTGCCAATCGCGAATCGAATTTAGGTGCTGTTTTACCTGGTAAGGTTGAGCGTATTTGCTTTGCCGAAGGCGATAAGGTAAAGAAGGGCGACCTTATAGTGGAACTTTCTGACGAGCTACTTACACAAGCTTTAGTAGAAAACCAAGCGCTACGCAAAGACTACGAAAGGCTTAAGCGGCTTAGGGAGAAGGAAAGTGTTAGCCAAATGGAGTACGACCACCTTAAAGCCAAACTCGAAGCATCTGATGCAAAAACGGATATGATAAGGAAGAACACTCGTGTTTATGCTCCTTTTTCGGGTACTATTGTTGAACGTATGATGGAAGAGGGAGAGGTTTACTTTATTAATCCTGGTCTCGACCCTGGTTACTCAATGCGCTCGGGCATTGTTAGGCTTATGCAGCTAAATCCTGTAAAAATAGAATTTGAGGTTAACGAGAAAGAGCTAGCAAAAGTAGTTCCTGGACTACAAACCGAAATTTCGTTTGATGCCTTCCCGCAAAAAAACTATCAGGGCACAATACACAACGTAAAGCCAATGCTCTCAACGCTTACCCGAACGGCAAAAGTTCAAATTATTCTCGAAAACAATTCGGGCGAACTAAAACCTGGGATGTTCGGGCGGGTTTCAGTTATTCTGCCTAACCAGCCATCGGTTTTTGTGCCGCTAAGTGCCATAACTCGATTAGCCGGAACAGGCGAAGAGTTTGTGTACGTTGTTGAGGACAATACCGCCAAACGGGTTGTTATAAATCAAATTCAAACATTTGGTAATGATGTTGCTGTAACAGGAGTTAAGCCAGGACAAATGGTTATTGTTGAGGGTAAGGCAAAGGTGCAGGATGGCAGTAAGGTTGATGTTAAATAGTCTTTGCAAGAAAACGCCAAATACTTCGTTACTCTCCTTTTTGAAACAGTCGTTTACAATTGGTAAACTCCTTGGTTTCAAAAACTTCGAAAGCCTTGTCTTTGACGTTTTCTTATCAAAGACATAAAATCTGGAGTTTTATTGCTGACACTAAATAATGCACAATCCGATAGTAACATCATCTATTTAAAGATTTTAAAATATTAACAACTAGGAAAACGTACGAAAATGAAT
>JAQUJY010000031.1:7996-14430 GCA_028680705.1 Bacteroidales bacterium | reverse complement strand
TTTTCTTATCAAAGACATAAAATCTGGAGTTTTATTGCTGACACTAAATAATGCACAATCCGATAGTAACATCATCTATTTAAAGATTTTAAAATATTAACAACTAGGAAAACGTACGAAAATGAATTTGCCCCGCACATCAGTTTACAGGCCAGTAGCCATAGCAATGCTGTTTATGGCTGTCCTCCTTTTTGGTTTAGTATCACTCACAAGGCTTCCTTTAGATGTGATGCCCGAGATGGAATTACCCTCACTTACCGTAATTACCATTTACCCTGGCGCATCGGCAATTGAGGTAGAGCAGCAGGTAACGCGCCAGCTAGAGAGTGTGTTGGGAGGAACCGAGAACCTAAAAGAGATTAGCTCTCAATCCAAAGAAAACGCATCTTTTATCTCGCTCCAGTTCGAGTGGGGTTCCGATATTAGCGAATCGGCAGCCAATGCCCGCGACCTTGTTGAACTGGCAAAAAACAGGCTCCCAAGTAATGCGTACAATCCCGTAATATATAAAATTAACTCATCGCTACTGCCTGTGCTGGTTTACGGCATTTCGGCCAACGACAGCTATAATGGCCTCGAAAAAATAATAAACGACCAAATTGCAGCACCGCTCCGAAAAATTCCGGGTGTGGGAACAGTTATGGTACTGGCTACTCCCAAAAGGGAAATTAAGGTTGATGTTGACCCTCAGAAACTAGCTGCATACAAAATTACCATTAGCCAAATTGAAGCAATACTTAATGCAGAGAACATAACCATTCCAGGAGGAAACATTCGGGTAGGCAGTAACGACTTTGCCATTCGAATCCCTGGCGATATTCAGGATGCCAGCGAGTTGGGTAACTTGGCGCTAGTTAGCTTTAACAATAGGGTAATAAGGCTAAAAGATGTGGCCACCATTACCGATGGTTTTAAACAGCTCGATGAGCACTCACGAACGGGCAATGGTGCAGGTGTGGGGCTAATGGTTCAGCGTCAGTCGGGTGCTAATACCCTTGAAGTAGTAAGAGCTGTTAAGCAAAAAATAGACGAAATATTACCAACACTACCCTCCGATATTGCAATTGGTGAAATTATGGACTCGGGCGAGCTAATCACCGAAAGTATTAGCAATCTAACCCAATCGTTTTGGTATGCGCTCATCTTCGTGGTGATTGTTGTTTTTGCCTTCCTCAGAGAATGGCGATTAAGCCTAATCGTGTTCCTTACTATTCCTTTTTCGCTCATAACGGCTTTTATCGTTATTTATATGCTTGGTTGGACCATAAATATATTTAGCCTAATGTCGCTTATCATTGCAATGGGTATGGTGGTAGACAACTCAATTGTGGTTCTCGAAAATATCACACAGCATATCGACAAGGGTTCGAGGCCTTTACAAGCAGCCATTTTTGGTGCAAACGAAATGGCGCCTGCCATTACCGCATCAACACTTACCACCCTTATGGTGTTTGTTCCTATGATTTTTATGGGCGGAATAGTGGGTATAATGTTTAAGCAGCTTGCCATAATAACATCGGTAACAATGATAGCCTCACTGGTTACAGCGTTAACCCTTACTCCAATGGTATCGTCGAAATTGCTAAAGGGGAAGAAAAAGGGCGAGGATAGGAAACGGGGTCTTTTGTATCGATATAGCGAAAATATGTTCCTTTATCTTGAGAAGATTTATAAGAAAACATTGGGCTGGGCAGTATTCCACAAAACCACCACTTTAACCATTGTTGGAGTAGTTCTTGGGGTAAGCTTATGGGTGGGTAAAGGGCTTGGAACCGACTATATACCAGAGTTTGATGCTGGAGATATAATTGCCACCATTGAAATTGATATAAGTGCAACTTCTACAAAATCGGATAGTATTTCGAAGGTTGTGATGGATATTTTCGAGAGAGAAGTTCCAGAAATGCGACACGGCAGCTTGGCATCCATTTCGGGTCAGTCGGAAAATGGGATGCTAACATCGGTTGGATTTAGGGAGGGAAAAAACATTACTACCGTGCTGTGCCATCTTTCGCGCCCCGAAGAGCGTAAGCGAACTGCCAAACAAATTGCCAGCGATTTACGTGCTGAAATTGCTCAGATACCCGAAATTGAAAACTTCAATATCGTTGGAGGAAGCATCATATCGCAAGCGGTTACGGGTAATGTTAAACCCATTGAGTTTAATATTACGGGTTCAAACTACGATATACTAAACAGCTATGCCGATACCCTAACACACAAACTTT
The DNA here is from genome assembly GCA_028680705.1 of Bacteroidales bacterium. Taxonomy (GTDB): domain Bacteria; phylum Bacteroidota; class Bacteroidia; order Bacteroidales; family Tenuifilaceae; genus Perlabentimonas. The sequence continues at coordinate 12,202 of JAQUJY010000031.1, read as the reverse complement.
TACAGTCGCAAATGTTTACCGATGTGGTAAATACCGTTGACAAGGGTAAAATGGAGGTTCAGGTTAAAATTGATAGAAACAAAGCAACAGCGCTGGCCCTAAATACGGGAATGATTGGCATTCAGGTTCGTCAGAGTATTTTCGGAGTGGAGGCTGGCGGAATTAAGGAGGAGGGAGATAACTTCTCAATTGTGGTGCGTTATGGTCCCGACTACAGAAATAATATTGAGGATATTAAAAATATAACCCTTACCAACCTAATGGGTAAGCAAATTCCGCTCTCGGCAGTTGCCGACATTGAGTTGGCTATTGGTTCGCTGCAAATAGACCGATTTGCACAGGAACGTATTGTTAAGGTAATGGCCGAACTAAATGGCGTTTCGCTTGGCGAGGGGCAACAAGAGGCGCAAAAAATTCTTTCTAGTATCGATGTTCCCTCGGAAATTGACGTAATACTATCGGGCCAAACCAAAGAGCAGGGGCAATCGTTTGCCGATTTGTACCTAATATTCTTTCTTGGTATTGCGCTGGTTTATATGGTAATGGCTGGGCAGTTCGAATCGTTCCGCGACCCATTTATTATTATGTTCGCCGTTCCGCTCACCTTTATTGGAGTTATTTGGGCGTTTAAACTTACGGGCATAACCCTAAGCGTAACTACGTTTGTTGGTGTTATTATGCTTCTGGGTATTGTGGTAAACAATGGCATTGTTCTGGTCGATTATACAAACCTTCTTCGTAAACGGGGCTTAAAACTTTACGATGCAATACAGGAAGCTGGCCAAAGCCGATTGCGCCCAGTTCTCATGACCAGCCTCACCACTATGCTAGGAATGATGCCAATGGCACTTAGCAAGGGTATGGGTGCCGAGGTTTACCAGCCTTTGGGTATAACAATGATTGGAGGTCTACTGGCATCAACCCTAATTACATTGCTTGTGGTTCCCACCGTGTACGCAGTTTTACATGGCAGAGACAGGCGAGGTGAGGAGTAACTTTTAGAACCTTTATGTCCTAAATTGTTTATTTTGATATTAATATGCTAAAACCATGAAAATAGTATACTGCACCTGTAATGTTAGTGTGTTAGAGTCGTTGCAAGAGTTGCTTAATAGGTTAGAGGTTAAAAACTTTCAGATTATCGATAGGGTATTAGCAAATAATAAGCTGGGCGATAACAGGTTCGATACAACTGTTTGGCCAGGGTATAATGTGGCTGTATTTGTGCAATGCCAAAGCAACGAGTTAGCACAAAAGCTAATGAGCGCTATCAAAGAGTTTAACAGCAATGCTTTTAACCACAATGAGCTAATTATGGCCTTAACGTGGCAAGTTGACGATTGCTGCTTTGATTAATATGCATTGGTTAAGTGTTTAAATTTTATTTGTAGACACCCTCTTTTACTGGATTCTTTCGAGGACTTACCAAGCAAAGAAAATTACTATATTTGCTACCCAGACAAAGAGATATGATAGAAGTACAAAAAATTGTAAAATCCTTTGGTAACCTAACCGTACTAAAGGAGGTAGATATAGAGATACCAGCCGAAAAGATAGTTGCTATTGTAGGCCCAAGCGGTGCCGGTAAAACCACTCTCCTGCAGATAATGGGTACGCTTAGTAAGCCAGATTCAGGAAGAGTACTAATCGATGGGGTTGACCTTTCGGTGCTTAGCGACAAATCGCTTGCCGCTTATCGAAATAAGAATATTGGTTTTGTATTCCAGTTTCACCATTTACTTCCCGAGTTTACTGCCCTCGAAAATGTTTGTATCCCCGGTTTTATTGGTAGGTACCCAAAGGGTGATGTGGAGAAAAAGGCTAAAGAGTTGCTCTCGTTTCTTGGCCTAGAAAATAGGATGGAGCATAAGCCTGCCGAACTATCGGGTGGTGAGCAGCAAAGGGTTGCAGTTGCAAGAGCATTAATTAACCAACCAAAGGTTATTTTTGCCGATGAGCCATCGGGCAATCTCGATTCGAAGAATAAGCAGGAACTTCACGAGCTGTTTTTCACCCTTCGCGATGAGCTTAAGCAAACATTTGTTGTGGTTACTCACGATAAGCAGCTGGCCAGTATGGCTGACGTTGAACTTACAATGAACGATGGGCGTTTTGTATAGCAAATGACCATGATTAACGATATTGCAGAGTTTTTGGAGGAAAAGTATCGGCAGTATGCCTCGCCGGCATTTATTGAAACCGACCCCATACAGATACCTAAAGAATATTCAAGGAAAGAGGATATTGAGATTGCAGGTTTTTTGGCTGCAATCCTTGCATGGGGACAGCGTCCCCAGATAATCCGCTCGGCACGGCAATTGCTTTTGCCCATGGGCGAATCTCCACTCGGATTTCTAATGGATTCATCAGACCGTAGTATCGAGTCATTCTCAAGTTTCTATTACCGCACTTTCAACGGAGTCGATTGTCAAGCCTTTCTTATCTCGCTAAAGCGTATTTACATGCATTATGGTGGGTTGCATCAGGTTTTTACCGACGGTTTTAGTAAGGGTAATGGGGCACTTGGAGCCATTGCCCATTTTAGGAGCATTTTTATGTATGATACTTTTCCTACACGAACCGTAAAGCATTTACCCAATGTGCTTAAAGGGTCGGCAGCCAAGCGTATTAACATGTACCTAAGGTGGATGGTTAGACCATCGGTTGAGGGGGTTGATTTTGGGCTTTGGGACAATATTTCGCCATCACTGCTAATGATGCCGTTGGATGTTCATTCGGGTAGGGTTGCTCGTGCTTTAGGGTTGCTTACCCGAAAGCAAACCGACTGGCGGGCGGTGGAGGAGGTTACCAACAATCTTCGTACCTTTGACTCCCACGACCCCGTTAAGTACGATTATGCCCTTTTTGGTCTTGGGGTGTTCGAGAAATTTTAGATTATCATGTCCAATCAATCCTTTAGGTTTAAGCAGTTCTCTGTTAGGCAAGATAAATCGGCCATGAAGGTTGGTACCGATGGGGTTATGCTTGGTGCTTGGGCAGATATTGGCGATGCCAATAGCATTCTTGATATTGGCACGGGTACAGGCCTTATCGCCCTAATGCTAGCTCAGCGTTGTAATGCCAAAATTGATGCTGTTGAAATTGACGAACCCTCGGCACAGCAAGCAAAGGAGAATGTGGCCAACAGTAGGTGGAGTAGCAGGGTTGATGTTTTTTGTTCCTCATTTCAACATTTTGCAAAAGAGACAGATGTTAAATATGAGCTTATCGTTTCCAATCCGCCATATTTTGTAAACTCACTAAAATCACCAGAGGTTGCACGAACTGTTGCTCGCCATAATGAACTTTTACCGCACCAAGAGCTTATTGAGGGAATTAATACTATCCTAGCTGAAAATGGCAGGTTTGCTGGTATTTTTCCCTATATCGAGGGGAATGTTTTTGTGGCAAAAGCCTCAAATTATGGCTTGTTTTGTACAAAACGGTTGAATATATTGGGTAAGGTAAATGGCCCCGTAAAACGTTTGCTTTTAGAGTTTGAGCGTACGCCTAAACCCTTGGCTGAGGAAACGCTTTGCATAAGAGGAGATAACAGAGAATACACACCTGAGTATGTTCAGTTAACAAAGGATTTTTATTTAGCGTTTTAGGATATATCTTAAAATAAAAGATAGTTTTAATTAAAAGCCCGAAGGGCTGATATTATTATTGCTTGTTTGGGGTCATGTTTTTGAACCCCGAGGGGGTGATACTATAACCGCTGTATATCTTGTTTTAATGATTTATTTTTTCAATTAATATCACCCCTTCGGGGTTATAGTTCATTCTAATTTCCTCTTCTAGAATAATTCCACTCCTTCGGAGTTGTCGTTTATTTGTCTGTTTGTTGTTGCAATTAAACTAGCACATAAAAGTAAAGCCCTGAAATTTCAGGGCTTTATTGTTCTTAATGCTATTTTAAGCGACTACGCAAATATTAATTGATTTGCCAAGTGAGCCTTAAATTTTTTTCAGTAGTTCTGTAAGTGTTTGTGCAGCATCACCTTGAACAACTGCGACTCCCGATTTACGTTTATAAATTGGGTTGTCAACCCCAGAATATCCTGGGTTCAAATCGTAGTTAAAAATTACGATGTTTTTACACTCGTCAACGTTCAGAATGGGCATACCGTAAATTGGAGTATCCTGGGCATTGCGAGCGGCTGGGTTTAGCACGTCGTTTGCTCCAACAACAATGGTAACGTC
>JAQUJY010000031.1:0-7896 GCA_028680705.1 Bacteroidales bacterium | reverse complement strand
AGTTAAAAATTACGATGTTTTTACACTCGTCAACGTTCAGAATGGGCATACCGTAAATTGGAGTATCCTGGGCATTGCGAGCGGCTGGGTTTAGCACGTCGTTTGCTCCAACAACAATGGTAACGTCAACGTCTTTAAATTCGCCGTTAATCTCGTCCATTTCAAAAATCTCGTCGAAGGGTACATCAGCTTCCACAAGCAGCACGTCCATATGACCAGGCATACGTCCAGCAACTGGATGAATTGCATATCTTACAGTGGTACCGTTGCTCTTCATCTTTTTAGCCAGGTTGTTTACCAAGTGCTGAGCTTGGGCAAGTGCCATACCATAGCCAGGAACGATAATAGCTGTTTTGGCATTTTTAATGGCTTCAACATAATCTAGTCCTGTAACTTCAACACGGTCTGCTTTTTTAGATTCAGCGGGTGCGTTCAGCTTACCCAGTAACTCGTTTAGCGTTTGTGCAGCATCGCCCTGAACCACAGCCACACCTGTTTTTCTTGAGTAGATTGGATTCTCCACACCAGAGTAACCTGGGTTTAGGTCGTAGTTAAAGATTACAATTTGCTTACACTCATCAACATTCAGAATGGGCATACCGTAAATCGGCGTATCCTCTGCGTTACGAGCGGCTGGGTTTAGCACGTCGTTTGCTCCAACAACAATGGTAACGTCGGCATTCTTAAATTCGCCGTTAATTTCGTCCATTTCAAAAACATCGTCGAAGGGAACATCAGCTTCTACAAGCAGCACGTCCATATGGCCAGGCATACGTCCAGCCACTGGGTGAATTGCATACTTAACAGTGGTACCGTTGCTCTTCATCTCCTTAGCCAGATTATTTACCAAGTGCTGGGCTTGAGCAAGAGCCATACCATAACCAGGAACAATAATAGCTGTTTTGGCATTTTTAATGGCTTCAACATAATCTAGTCCTGTAGCTTCAACACGGTCTGCTTTTTTAGATTCAGCGGGTGCGTTCAGCTTACCCAGTAACTCGTTTAGCGTTTGTGCAGCATCGCCCTGAACCACAGCCACACCTGATTTTCTTGAGTAGATTGGATTCTCAACACCCGAGTATCCTGGCTTTAGATCGTAGTTAAAGATTACGATTCTTTTACACTCGTCAACATTCAGAATGGGCATACCGTAAATTGGGGTATCCTCGGCGTTGCGGGCGGCTGGGTTCAGCACGTCGTTAGCACCAACCACTATGGTAATATCAGTGTCCTTAAATTCGCCGTTAACCTCGTCCATTTCAAAAACATCGTCGAAGGGCACGCCAGCCTCCACAAGCAATACGTCCATATGGCCAGGCATACGCCCAGCAACTGGGTGAATAGCATATTTTACAGTGGTGCCATTGCTCTTCATCTGTTTAGCCAGATTATTTACCAAGTGCTGTGCTTGGGCAAGTGCCATTCCGTAACCAGGAACTATAATAGCAGTTTTGGCGTTTCTAATTGCCTTAACGTAGTCTAGCTCTTCCGCAGATGCGCTATCTTCTTTGATGACTGGTGCAGTTTTTGTTTTTTTACCAGCAGCCGAAGTTTTTCCTAAAAGGATATCCATTAGGCTTCGGTTCATTGCGCGGCACATAATCTGAGTGAGGAAAAGCCCCGATGCACCTACAATACCACCAATGGAAACCAGTAGTATATCACCAATAGCAAAACCTGCAACAGCAGCAGCAACACCGCTAAGGCTGTTTAGTAGTGAAATGGTAATGGGCATATCGGCACCACCTACTCGGATTGAGAAAACAACTCCGAATGCGGAAGACACAACTAAAATTGCAATCAACAATAGCGTTGCAGGGATAATCTCAGAGAACCCACTCAAAGCAACCAGGATTGCCGATAAAACTAACAGGGTTGTTGAAATAGTTTGGTGACCTCGAATTATTACAGGTTTTTGAGTTAGAACACTATGCAACTTTCCAGCGGCAACCAAGCTTCCCAAAAGGGTTATGCTTCCAATGGCTACGGCAAGTATTGCTGTAACGTTACCAAATATAGTGACTGCTTGGTCTGGGTAAATAAATGCAAGCGAAGCCACAATTGCCGATGCTGCACCTCCAACACCATTTAGAAGAGCAACCATTTGTGGCATCTGAATCATTTTAACCCTAGAAGCCATTACCAAGCCGATAATTAACCCAACAGCCATACCTATATAGATAAGCCATTGAGGCAAAATATTATAGTTTAGTATGGTGATAACCACTCCAAGGGCAACCGCCAACGCGCTAATTTGATTACCCAACTTAGCGCTTTCTACCTTGCTCAGGAGGTGAATCCCAAATAGCACAGCTATGGATAGAACACCGCATAGGCCAAAATAAATACTGTCTGGTAATAGGCTAGCCACGGATGAATTCAATAGTATAAAGCTATTCATTTTAAAATTTTATTTTTTAATAAAAAAACTATGCAGTGGTGGTCTATTTGCCGCTCTTCTTAGAAAACATCTTCAGCATTCGGTTAGTTACAGAAAAACCACCTGCCACATTAATCATGGCTAAAATAATTGCCAGGCTCCCAAAAATATATTTAACAGCTAAGCTGGCGTCCTGACCTTTACCCGTGGCAATTAGTGCCCCAAGAATTGTAATCCCTGATAAGGCATTCATTCCTGACATCAATGGCGTGTGTAAACGGCTGGGTACGTTATTTATTAGCTTGTAACCAACAATTGTTGCAACTAAAAAAACGCCTATTAAAATATACTGTAATAACTCCATATCACTATTTATCGTTTACAAAAGTCAAATAAATGGTTCTTATTAATTTAAGCCCATGGCTTCTAGTGTTCCTTTATGAACAATTTTGCCACCTTTGGTAACCAAAATTGAAGAAACAATCTCATCAGATTCATCCAAACTTATTTCACCATCTTTAGTTAAGAACTCAAGTAGGTTATAGATATTCTTAGAGAACATAATGGTTGAGCTAGTTGATAGCATACCTGGAATATTTTTTATTCCTTGTATGGTAACATCGTGCTTTACCTCTACTTCGCCTGGGGTTGTAATGTCGCAGTTTCCTCCTTGGTCAATTGAAATATCTACGATGCAACTACCAGACTGCATCTGCTTCACCATTTCTTCAGTAACCAAAATAGGGGCTACTTTCCCTAAAATTAGGGCAGAGCAAAATATGATATCAGCCTTTAGGATGGTCTCTTTAAGATTTTCACGCTCTATCTCTAACCATTTTTCTGGTAGCTTGTTAGCGTGCTTTCCGTCGGCGCTTACTGCTATTTCTTCTGGTACACCAGTTTCTACAATGGTTGCACCTAGAGATTGGGCATTTCTGTTTGCCTCAGGACGAATGTCAGCAGAAAAAACCGATGCTCCCAAGCCTTTGGCAGTAGCAATTGCGCGAAGACCAGCAACGCCAGTTCCAATTACAAAAACGTTTGATGGCCTCATTCTACCTACTGCACTGGTAACAAAAGGCATAAACTTACTTATATCGTTAACAGCCATTATCATTCCCTTGTATCCTGCGCAAGAACTCATTGAGGATAGGGCGTCCATTGACTGTGCTCTACTGATGCGAGGTATACCGTCTAATGTAAGTCCAATAATCCCCTTTTCGGCCATATGCTTTACCATTTGGTGGTTTGGGGGAGAAGCTGGATGGATAAAAGTGATTAAGTACTGGTCCTTGTGCATCATATCAATTTCATGCTTGTTTTTCTCAGCATTAAATTGAGGCTCTTTCACTTTCAGTATAACATCCGATTGAGTATAAATATCCTCAACGTTTGCTATAATTTCTGCTCCGGCATCCTTGTAATCCTGATCAGCATAGTGCGAGCCAACACCTGCTCCTTCTTCGAACAGTACTTTTGCTCCGCCATCAACCATTTTTTTAACGGTTTCGGGAATGGCAGATACACGTTTCTCTCCGTGCATTATTTCCCTAGGTATTCCTATTATCATTTTGTTAAATTTTTATGTTTTTAAGCGTTCAAAATTAACTAAATTATGAGTATTAAAAAAAAGATAAAACTTGTCAATATTCGATCCAGAATTTCAGAGTTATAACTGGTATACGTCGATTTACCTGATTGTGTGTTGTTGTTCGCCTTTTTTTACCAACCCTTTTGCTCTAAGTGCAACTCGCGATGGATTGCCGTTTGACAAGACTGTGATACTCTTGTTGAATGCACCAGGGATGTAAGTATTGTACTTCACTTTAATTTCACCTTTCTCCTTGGGTTTAATGGGATCCTTGGTCCAACTGGGAACGGTACAGCCACACGATGCTCGTACGCTGCTAATCACAATGGGTTCATTGCCAGTGTTTGTAAATGTAAATACGCACACTCCATCGCTGGCATAATCAATTTCACCATAGTCATATACTGTAGTATCAAATTCGATGGTTACCTTTTTTTGTTCATCATCAGCATCTACTTCCTGAGCAAAGAGGCTTAATGAAACTACAAGTAAGGCAAGCACAGTTAATGCGAATTGCTTCATTGTATTCAGGTTTATATTGATTAAATAGGCTATAAATATGTCGTAAAATTAGTATAAAATTGTGAGATGTATTGCAAACAACCTACTGAAAATCAATATATGCTATTAAACACAAGGCTGGGAGTTTGATGCAATAACAAAAGGGCAAAATATGGGTGTTCCATACTTTGCCCTCAATATATGTACAGATTGGCTATAGTCGGTTTATTGCTTCGTGCATCTCTCTAAAGTATGAGATTTCAACCTTGCGCTTGGCATCTTTAAAAGCCATCTCGCCTGCCTGTTTCATCTCAAAGTGGCGTCCTTCAAAACCATCAAGGGGTTTATGGTAAAGCTGATTTCCATTCCCTGTTTCTAGGCTTAGCGTTCCTCCCAAGCAAGCTACCTTGTACTGCCCTGCCTGTCCTTTACTGCTAGCTGCTGCAACTATTCTAACAATGTAGTCGGCTTCAGTGGGTGTGTTTTTAACCAGATACCCCATTTCAACAGCCTTTTTAATTATGCTTTGCTCAATGTAGCCTGGCTTTATGGCTTCGCCAAGGTTTGTTTCGGCCGAGATGATGTATATTACGGGTTTCTCTATGTTTATTCGTATGGTACCTTTTGGCAGGTTGAAACGGGTTAAAAGTCTACGGGTCAGTTGATCTGTCCCTGCTTCGGTAAGAATATCGTTTAGATCGACCTTAGCGGTAAAACTCTCAAATGATTTTTTTGAACGTACTACATCAATATCAAAAGAGGCATTACCGGCGGAGTTGGTCCGTTGCTTATTGTTGCGTAGAGGTTTTTCGGTGTAATCAACCCCCAGCGGTAAACTGGCAATGGGAGTAGAACCCCTAAAAAATGCCTTGAAGGCCAGCATTGACGAAGAGATTGGCTGCCCTGTTTTAATGTTGATATTACCCTTAACAGGAGCAATGGTAATTTGCGCCAGCGTGTTGCTTATCTCCTTAAAAATCTCATTACCAAGGTAAACCTCAGTGCCGTTAATATCAACGGGTAGCGATTCGCTAAAGTAGGGTTTAATGGGTTCCAGGGCCTTAACCATTTGCACAAGTCCAAGTCTAACATCGCCCCCCTCGCGAGCATTGATGCCGCTGGTAAAAAAATCGAGTGAGCGGGTTATTGCATCGTTTTTTCGCTTATCCTTTAGTTGTTGATATTGTGCTTTAGATAAACGGTAGTAAACCCAGTAGTTATTAACATCATCCCACGAGTCTACCTGTTCGTACCCTTCCAAATCTTGCTGTGTTTGTGCCCTGATGGTTGAACTAAAATCTTCAGTAAAGTTAAGGTTCGACTCGAAAGCGTGTATCACTGAGTTTGATGAGATGCTAACCGAAATTTCACTGGCCATATCGGCCAGTGCATTCTGTCTTGCGGCTTGCTGGTACTGACTTACATCCAGCGTTTTACGCGCTGCGCCAATGCCGTAGTAGTATAGCTGCGATGTTGGTCGGTTGGGAACCCAATCGGGCTGAGGCGGACCCTGAACCTTTTTTGGACCCCCACAGGCGCTTAGTAAAACGCTAATAGTGAATATTGCCAGTACTTTCGTTCTCATTGATATGCTGTTTTAAACGTTTTACTCCTCAGGATTATAAGCATCTATTTTTCGGGCTACTCTTTGTCCAACCTCGTGAAGCATTTCGGTCTGAAGCGCCTGAGCCGATTTGATGGTCTTTTTGGCATTGAGCTTATTCCGAAGGTTACTTATTGCCGAATGGTTATCGTCAATCCTATCCTTGGGCGAATCTTTTGTAGCGCTTTCCCAATTTCCGGGGACAAGTTTTTTATGGTCGCCGCTAAAGTTAGCGAAGCTAACCCTATCGGTTTTCGAGTTGTTAATGGCGTCAGTAACCAGTACGGCTCCCGTTTCAATGGATGTGAGCTGATACTGAAATGAAATGCTTGCCTCGTTTCTGGCGCTAATTATTTCGTAGGTTACCTTGGTGTACCGGGTTTCCTTCGTTTCCTCATCTGTAACTTTATCCTTAACGATAACAATTTCTTTTAGATAACCTCTCTGCTCCGATTTTTGAACTCTTCCGGTTACCAGATTATGCTTTACTACACTGCCGTTTAGAACTGCTTTGGCGGCTAGTATTTGGCCCACTTTTAAATCTGAGCCCATTGAAACACCGCGAACCTGTTGTTCTACGAATTTATCCGTGTTCTTTGTGTCAACAATTTTCACGAATGGGTTGCCCAAATCATTTAAGGCGCTTACAACAGAGCTCTCAACAAGCAAGTTGGCTTTGTCAGATCGGGTAAGGTTTTTTATATCTCCTATTGAGATGGTTATTAGCGCTTTGGACAATGCCTCATCGCGTAGTTCCTTAGCATCTTTATATGTGCCCTGGTTGGTAATAATGTTGCTAAAGCTATTGTAGGCCTTACGGTTAAACCCGTTTTCTAAGTACGAAAAGCCTTCGCGGTATATCGGTTCTGCAACGGCCATCTTCATATGCTCATCGATGCCTTGATAGCCTGGGTCGATGCGTTTAATCTCAGCAAATTTCCCTTCCGATTCTCTAAATTTCTCCTCATCAAGCAGTATGCGTGCCTCGTTGTAAAGCGATTGCAGATAGCGTGGCTTAGCCTCATCGAAGTAACTCTGCGTTGTTTCCGATAGGTATAACTTAATCCCGAGTGGGCTAACCTTATCTAAATAGGACTTGGTATCGAGAAAGGAGTAAACTGTTTGCTTATCGTTGCCATCGAAGTATGCCTTATGAACCTGTAGCGACTTATCGTCGAGCAAACGTTGCCCGTTCCTTTTAAGTCCCACAGCTGCATCCACATTCTTGGGGTTAGCCACCATCGATTTGTAAAAAAAATCGGCTGCCATTTCGTACATTCCAGCCTCTTCGAATTTAAGCCCGCGCTTAGCCATGCGTTTCGAGGCGCATCCGCTAAGGATAATGGTAATAACAAGGAGTAAAATAGGTAAAATTTTCTTCATAGGGTGTGTTGTTTATAGTTTTGCGCAAATGGTTCTCAAATACTATGCCTTGGATTTTTGGGGCAAGTTAAAAATTATTTGGGGTTAATCATGGCTATTTACGCAAGTTTATGATGAGGTGACTGTGGGTTAATCCTTTATGTTCGGCTTTTCGGTTATGGTATAAGGGTGATATTATTGACGATTTGTGTTTTAAACTGAATAGGTCTTTAATTTGAACAATAAGTAGCAAGAGCAGGAGCCCCGCCATTTTGCAACTCCCCTCGCGCGGTAACGAAGTAAAGAAAATGGATATATTTGCTTAACAAACTTTTTGCTGTCGCAAAAGCCACACGAGGGGACTCGTGCGGCAGCATGGGAATTTGATGGTCTATTTTAAATAGCTTTTCACGATTTATTTTGGAAAACGAATAGGTAATTGATTTATAGGTGGTCGGG
>JAQUJY010000030.1 GCA_028680705.1 Bacteroidales bacterium | reverse complement strand
AACATTGAGGTTCAACCCTTTTTAAAGGCTGAGTTCACAATGGATCCCGGTAGCATTTGCTCCCCAACTAATGTAACATTTACACCATCGAGCATTGGGGCAACCCGTTATGTGTGGGATTTTGATGATATAATACCTAACGAGACACGATATAATAACGATCCATTTACCCACATATTCACATCCAGTGATCCGAATACTACCGAGGTAAAAACCATTACCCTTACCGTTGAGAATGCAGCAGGATGCACCGATGTGTACTCTTTACCCATTACCTTATACCCACTGGTTATATCGGATTTTACGGCTTCGGTGGTTGAGGGCTGTTCCGATTTGGAGGTAACTTTCACAAATTTATCCTCTGGCGGAGGCGTAGGGTACGATTGGGATTTTGACGATGGGCAAAGCTTTTCAACCACATCAGGCGATCCCGTTGTTCACACCTTCTCTAACAGAACCGCTGCCACAAAGGTTTATACCGTAAAACTTGTGGCAACAAACGCAAGCGGCTGCACCTCTGAAAGTTCCATCGATATTACAGTACTGCCAAAGGTTGAGGCCAATTTTACGTTTACGCACGACTCGGTTTGCACCCCTTTTTATGCTACTTTCGAGAATGGCTCGCTCAATGGCAATGAGTTTCACTGGGATTTTGGCCATATGAATAAGGATAGCGTTACCTACAACAAGGATCCGTTCACACAGCTATTCGAAAATACAACGGCTAACGATATACTTACCTATACCATTGTATTGGTTGCGCTCGACACTATTACGGGATGCTCGCATGATACTACTCGAACTATTGTGGTTAACCCTCGTGTTGTGGTTGATTTCGATGCCGATGTTTACTCGGGGTGCAACCCACTTGATGTTCAGTTTACCAATAATTCATCGGGTTTGGGGAACTACCTGTGGGAGTCGAACGGTGAGCCTTTCAGCATTGAAGAATCACCATCAAAAATATTTGCCCATACCGATAGGGAGAACTCAAAGGATTTTATCGTAAAGCTAACATCAATAAACGAAGATGGTTGTAAAAATTCTGATACAAAAACCATAACCGTTTATCCGCTGGTTGAGGCCGATTTCTCCATTGACGATGCCGATGGGTGCACCCCCTTAACCATACAGATAAACAACTCAACGGTAAGCCCTGCCTATACATACGAGTGGGATTTTGGCAACGGTCAAACGTCCGAAGAGGCGCAACCTCTGTCAGTTGAGTTTATCAACGATCTTAGTCCTTTGGCACTCTTTAAGCCAAATATTGTGCTCACAACCCGCTATGTAAACGACGAGTCGTGTATGGCAACCCAAAGCAAACCCATAACGGTTTACCCCCACATACACCCTGACTTCGGCGGGATTTTTGGGGGATGCCAGCCTCACACTGTGGAATTTAACAATACTACGAACGCCTTTGGCGGATTAGCGTCAGCATCGTACCGCTGGGATTTTAAGAATGGTGCTTTTTCAAACGCAATTCATCCTCACGAAACTTTTACAAATACTTTATTTACTCAGGATTCTTTATTTGATGTTCAGCTAAGGGCAACCTCAATGCATGGGTGTGTTGATTCAGTTAACCATCTTGTAACCGTACACCCCAACCCCCGGGCAAGAATTGAACTTGATGGCGATAACATTGACTGCTCGCCATTTGAGGTAACGTTTAACAACCAATCCGAGGGGGTTGACCTAACCTACACTTATGATTTTGGCGATGACGCCGACTCGTTAACCACGAGCAACAGTCCAATGGTTCATGTATTCCGTAATCTAACCAATGAAATTCAACCCTACATGACCACCCTTACTGCTAAGACAGAATTTGGCTGTACACACCAGTTTTCTCAGACCCTGTGGGCTTACCCTGAGGTTGAGGCCGACTTCTACTTCAATCCGGGTTCTGAGGCCTGTAATCCGTTTACGGTAACCATGGTAAACCAATCGATAAACACCTGGTACTGGGAGTGGGATTTAGGCGATGGGTCAACCTCGTACATAAAGAATCCTACCCATACATTTTTAAATCCAACCACAATGGATAGCGTGTTTAACGTTACCTTAACATCCTTTTCTGAATTCGATTGTGAGCAAAGCAAAACCCATGCGGTTACGGTTTACGCCCAACCCGACGCTGATTTTTCCATCGATCCGCCTCAAAAAGTGTACCCTGATGCCGACTTCCTTTTCTCAAACCAAACCCATCCTGCTTCGCCCGATTGGAACTACAGTTGGGACTTTGGCGATGGCAGCGCAGTATCACCTGAGATGCAGCCCGGGACATACACCTACTCCACATGGGGATCTGCACCAGATTTCCGATATTTTGTTACCCTAACTGTTGCTAACGATCACTGTAACGATAAAATTACATATCCCTTAACCCTTAGACCAGCCAATCCCATAGCCCTATTCGAAGCGGATACCTATGCATCGTGCCCTCCTCTGGATGTTCAATTTATCAACGCATCGCTATACGGCAGCTCGTTCCTTTGGGATTTTGACGATGGCACCACCTCAACAAGTCCTTCCCCGTCGCACACCTTTAATGAGCCGGGTTACTATAATGTTAGCTTAACCATATGGGGTGATGGTGGAACGCACACGTTTTATGATGTGCTGCGCGTTTACCCAACGCCTATAGCCAGTTTTAATGTACTGCCAGAGATAGTGGTGCTGCCCGAGGGGCTGGCACATTTCTACAACCTCTCGAAAGGAGCAAATGCATACCTTTGGAGTTTTGGAGACGGAGCATTATCTCCTGAAATAGATCCGGTACACAAATACAAGGATTTGGGCAGCTATAACGTTGAGCTAATTGCATACACAAATTTCAATTGCACCGATACCATCTCCAAAGATGCTGCTGTAATAGTTGAGGGGGAAGGATTGTTGCGTTTTCCAAACGCATTTGTTCCTAGTAAAACAGGGCCTAGCGGTGGCCGCTATAACCCTGTGGACTATAGCAATAAAATTTTTCATCCCGTTCATAAGGGCGTAATTGAGTATCAACTCCTAATTTTTAACCGATGGGGAGAGCAAATATTCCAAAGCAATGATGTTTTAGTTGGGTGGGATGGCTACCGCAATGGCGAGTTAGGTACTCAGGATGTGTATGTATGGAGAGCAAAAGGTAGATTCTCCACCGGCAAGTCTTTCGATATGAGGGGTAATGTTACCCTATTACGTTAATAATTAATTGTTTGAATATTTTAACGATATGGTAAATTTAGTTTTAAATTGAATCAAAAAACAGGTTAATAAAACAATGCTTAATTCTATACACATAGCCACAACCAGCTGTTTTAAAAAACTTTCCCGTAGTTTTTTGATTCTTTTATTGGTGTTCTTTACAGATGGCTTTGTGCAAGCAAAGCCTCTGGCCGATAGTAAAGCTGAGTTGGCCTCCCTTCCGGCCCCACCCATTGCATACTTTACAACCGATAAGGTTTCGGGATGTTCTGATTTTGTAACCAATTTCCCCATTACCATTACCGATGAGTCAGCTGGTGCTACACACTGGAGGTATAGAATTTATGTAGATGCTAATTCCGTCCCAATTTATGATATTACAACTCCTACTGCTCCAACACCGATAGACCGTGTGTTTACAAACAATACTACTTACCCAATTGAGTACACAATTCACCTTCTGGTCAGAAATGCTGCCGGCCAGGAAAGCACCTACTCCAAGTTAATCACGGTTTATCCATCGGTTAATGCTCAATACAACCAAACGCTAGATGGAGACATCTGTGCTAACCCCAGAGAGGTAGAGTTTAAAAACCAATCATCAAATAATACGAACGACAACTACTTCTGGAAATTTGGCGATGGAGGAAATTATAGTTCCACTACACATGACGAAGAGTTTACTCACAATTTCGAGAACCTTACCGATAGCCCCGTAACCTACGATGTTTCCCTAATTGCCCAATCGACCTTTGGTTGTCGCGATACAGCAACTTCACAGGTGTCAGTTACATCTTACCTTTTACCTCAATTCGATGTAAACCATATAGTTGGTTGTGCCCCTCTTAATGTAACGGTTACAAACAAATCGCTTGGCGATGTGGCATCATATAACTGGACAATCACCGGGCCTTATGCTGTTACTCCAGTTGGCGCTAATACCAATGATTTTACAAGAACGCTACAAAACCCAGGGAATACGCCAGCCAATTATACCATAACCCTTACCGTAACAAACACAGGAGGATGCGTAAAAACTTTAAAGAAAGTTGTAAGGGTTAACCCGCAGGTACAGGTCACTTTTACACCCGAAAATCAAGTGATCTGCGACTCAGCAGAGGTACAGTTTACCTCAACCCTAACCCATGCATCGCTACCAAATATTAGCTATAACTGGAATTTTGGCGATGGGGGTTCATCATCGCAGAAGGATCCCAAGCATCTATTTAGGAATACTGGTCCTGCACCTGTTTCACGCAATGTTACCCTAACCGCAACTAGTGAATATGGGTGCTCCGGAACATTTGCAACAACAGTTACGGTGCATCCCTATATTAAGGCTGAGTTTACGACTAACAAGAAGAAGATTTGCTCCGGTGAGAGCATCACATTTACTTACCAGAGAATGCCGAGCATGAGTAATTACCAATGGAGTTTTACTGGCTACACTGATAATGTGAAACCTGCCGATTCGCCAGTTGGAACTTTTGTTAAGACTTTCGTAAACCAAACCGGTAGCCCAATGCCTGTGAATGTTGTACTAACCGTTACCAACACCCATGGGTGTTCCAAAACATTTACTGTGCCCATTACCATAAACCCTGAGGTAACCGCCGATTTTAGTTGGACGGGCGATAGCCCGGAGGGCTGCAATCCGCTGGATGTTAATTTTACTAACTCAACATCTCATAATGGAGATCCATTTGTTGGTACCTACTACTGGGATTTTGACGATGGGACAACAACAACAGCTAATTCTCCAAATCATACTTTTAACAACGACAATCCGAATAATTCTGTTGACTACTCCGTAACACTTTCTGCAACTTCAGTTCATGGATGTGTTGATAATGAAACCAAAACCATTAGAGTACAACCAAGGCTTACTGCAGGTTTTAGTATAGAGCAACCCGATATTTGCGTACCAGAGTTTGTATTTACTCCCTCAAGTCCTGGGGCAACCGAGTATAATTGGGATTTTGACGGGCTTATACCAACTGAAACCCTTCTTAATGGGAACTCTTTTACACGATCCATCAACCCAACCCACCCCAACAACATAACTACAGGAACTATTACACTTAAGGTATCGAATGCTGCCGGGTGTTCTGATATTGCGACACAGAATATAACGATTCATCCAACTATTGTCCCCACTTTTACCCCGAATGTTACTATTGGTTGCTCCGATTTGGAGGTTACATTCAGCAATAGCTCAACTGGAGGTGCACTTAATTACAAGTGGAATTTTGACGATGGGCAAACACATACAACCACCTCACAATCCGACATCGTACACAGCTTTGTAAATAGAGGTCCTGCCGATAGACCATTCCAGGTATCCCTTACGGCAACCAATGCCATTGGCTGTAGCGAGACGAGCGATGCGACAATAACCGTTCACCCTAAGGTTGAGGCAGACTTTTCGTTTACATTCGATTCTTTGTGTACCCCATTTGATGTAGCTATAGTAAATAGTTCCCTTAACGGTTCAACCTTTGAGTGGAATTTTGGGCAGACTGGTTTTTGGGAGGATGACACAACCACGCTCAAGGCCCATCCCGAGTTTCAGTTCACGCTAAATAACCCAACAGATAACGACATTGGGAACTATTCAATTAGTGTTCATGCATATACAGATCATGCCTCGGGCCATAGATGCGAAAGCGACACTTCTTTCCCCATTGAGGTTTACCCCCGCGTAGTGGCCAACTTTGATGTTGATGTTGACGAGGGTTGTAATGCTTTGGATGTGCAGTTTACAAATGGTTCAACCGGACTGGGCACATCCATTTGGAATTTTGATGATGGCTCATTTTCGGATGTTGAGTCCCCCCCTAAAACTTTTGCACATGCAAATAGGATAAGTTCCAAAGTATATAATGTTAAGCTTACATCAACCAATAAATTTGGATGTAAGGATATAGCTGAGCATGATATTACGGTTTACCCGCTGGTTGAGGCTGCTTTTACCATTTCGGAGGATGATGGGTGTACCCCATTAACTACATATATAAACAACTCAACCGTTAGCCCGGCATATGTTTACAGCTGGGATTTTGGCGATGGACAAACATCAACCGATACTCAGCCCAATTCTGTTACCTTGGTTAATAACATTGCTCCACTAGCTCTTTTTGAGCCAGAAATCACCTTGGAAACTAGCCTAAACCCAGCAGTTTACCCCATAGGAGGAGGTTGTCCCGAAACGTTTTCGCAACAGGTAATGGTTTATCCTCATATCTTCCCCAATTTTACTGCTGACTTAGCTGGTTGCCATCCACTGCCCGTGGAGTTTACTAATACAACAGAAACTATTGGTGGTACCGATAACGCAACCTATCTGTGGTCGTTTGGCAATGGGGTAACATCAAACTTTACACATTTTAGCCAGAACTACTATAACCCCTCATTAACTAAGGACACAACCTTTACAGTTTGGCTCAGGGGGTATTCGGCCTATGGCTGTACCGATTCTATTTCTCGTGATATAACGGTATATCCTAAGCCCCAATCGAAAATGGAGCTGGTTAGCGACTATTTTGCGTGCTCGCCCTACGAATTTGAAATACAAAACTCGTCCGAAGGTAAAGGTTTTGGGACCACCCTTGAGTTTACCTATCATTTTGGTGACGGAGAAGATTCAACCACATTCAGTGGTGCTAATATGCTTCACCCCTACAGAAATCTGACCGATTTGGTAGAACCATATACCATTAGCCTTTATGTTGAAACTGAAGACGCGTGCAGCGATACATCCTACCAAACCATATACGTTTACCCTGAGGTTACGGCTGAGTTTAATTTCGATCCGGGAGATGCTGCCTGTAGCCCATTCCTGGTAACAATGGAGAATAGTTCCACCAATTCATCATTTTACAATTGGGACTTTGGTGACGGAGTTAAATCTACCCTGTTTGAACCCTCTCATCGCTTTGTTAACAATTCGATGATTGATACAACATTTAATGTTATACTAACTGCCACATCAAGCTATAACTGTAAGGATACCCTTATATTACCGCTTACAGTTTATTCTGCACCCGATGCCAATTTTACAATTCTACCTCGATTGAAGGTATTTCCCGATGCTGAGTTTGCCTTTCTCAATCAAACCTTTCCCTCTTCGGATGGTTGGACCTACACTTGGACCTTTGGCGATGGCTATGGTTCTAATGATAAACATCCAGACCCTCACACCTATGAAACTTGGGGGCCGGTTGAAGATAACTTCCAGTATTTGGTTACCCTAACCGTTGAAAATGACAATTGCCCCGATTCTCATGCAGAGTTCTTAACCCTTCGACCGCCAGTTCCCATTGCATATTACGAGTCAAATGAGAATAATTACGAGGACTGCGCTCCGCTAAAGGTGTATTTCGAAAATAAATCGGAGTACTATTACACCCACCCAGACTCCACTGCATTTTTATGGGATTTTGGCGATGGAACCTGGTCGAATGAGAGAGAGCCAATACACACCTTTCAGGACTCAGGGTTTTACAATGTAAGCCTTTCCGTTTATGGTGATGGTGGAGTATCTACCTTCTTTTGGGTATTCCGAGTTCATGAAAATCCCATAGCCGATTTTGAGGTTAACCCCTTGACAGTAATCCTTCCAGATGCAAGGGTTAACATTTACAATCTTTCAGTAAACGCCACGAGGTACGAATGGGATCTGGGCGATGGTACATATCCAACAACAAAGGATGTAACACATACCTATACAGATGTGGGAGAATACAGGATAAGTTTAACTGCATATACTGATTATGGCTGTAGTCATTCAACCTCCAGATTCCCTGCAGTTTGGGTAAAAAGAGCGGGTATAATACGTTTCCCTAACGCTTTTGTGCCAAGTAAGGAAGGACCAAACGGTGGGTACTACGATTATACCGACTATAAAAATGAGGTGTTCCATCCCATTGAAGTGGCAGTTGCAGAATTTAAGATGATGATTTTTAACCGTTGGGGGGAACAGATATTTGAGAGCAACGATATTAAAATTGGCTGGGACGGTTACTATAATGGGAAACTATGCAATCAGGATGTTTATGTTTACCGTGCAGTAGGAAAGTACACCAATGGTTCTATGTTTGAGGTTAAGGGAAATGTAACGTTGCTACGTTAATAAGAGTATAAACTATCAATGGAGCCTTTTTGTTATTTATTTGTGAAACAAAGAAAATGAGACGATTTTTTACCATACTAATTTTTTCCTTTTGGGGAATTCTAACTAAGGCACAAGATCCTCAGTTTACACAATTCTATGCGAGCCCCTTGTATCTTGCTCCATCCTACGCAGGCGGCACCCCAGGTCAGCGTGTAGTAACAAACTATCGCAATCAGTGGAGTATTGTTCCGGGTACTTTCCAAACATATAGCCTCTCGTACGACCATAACTTTCCTCATTTTAAAAGTGGACTAGGATTACTGCTTTTAGGTGATATGGCCGGCGACGGAAGACTAGGAACAACCCTTGCGGGTATTACATATAGCTATGATATTACACCACACCCAGATTTTCATATCCGCCCAGGTATTGGATTTTACTATGTTCAGCAGTCCATAGACTATGCTCGGTTAATATTTGGTGATCAATTGCTTTTAGAGGTCGATCCAAATAGCCCCTTGCCACCAACCTCACAAGCACCAGGGAACTATAATGTGCGCGATATTGACGTTACTACATCACTATTACTTTACTCAGAAAATTTATGGCTAGGGGCAACTTGGGATCATATGCTAAGGCCCGAGCGCACTTTCTATGGCGATGATGCACGAACGCCCTTTAAGTTTTCGGTTTATGGCGGAGCACGTATAGTGCTAAGGGGAATTATCCTACGCCCAATTGAGGAGAGTATTACCACTGCTTTTAACCTAAAATTTCAGGGCGAATCTAAGCAGCTCGATTTGGGTTTGTACTGGTATCGGGAGCCTTTTGTTTTTGGAACATGGTATAGAGGAATACCATTGGGGAAAAAATACCCCGGCAGCGATGCTGTTGCCTTTTTAGTTGGCTACAAGCTTAATGAATGGAGCGTAGCCTATAGCTACGATTTTACTGTATCGCGTTTAGGCTTTGGCTCTGGCGGGTCGCACGAGATTGCCTTGATATACACATTCAAAGTAAAAACCCGAAAGCGCTACAGAGCGCTGCCCTGTCCTGCATTTTAATGACGGCTTTCTGGTGGCTTCGAGAGCCTCTGCCACCATCCCTACATCATTGTTTCTGAAAATCCCGCTCTTTGGGAATTTCAGAAGCAATCTATCCTGTCCCGTCATTGCGAGACATTGTACTTTCTGTCGAAGCAATCTAATCTGTCCCGTCATTGCAATAAAAATCCCGTTCTTTGGGAGTTTCAGAAGCAATCAGTTTAGGGAAAATCTACTCATGTCGGAATAAAAGATTGCTTCTCCCGACACAGTTCGTCGGGATCGCAATGACGCACAAGGAACTTTCCTCTTTCAACTTCCCACTTTTAACTTTTAACTTTTAACTTTTAACCTCCCCTACCCTCATTAATGTTGAACTATTAAGACATCCAACCTTAACATCCTTTAAAAAGCGTTAAATAAATTTGAAATAATGGGTTTATTGTAATAAATTGCCTTTCCAAAAAAAATGCCTATGCAAAAACAGAAATCGTCCTGTACCAGATAAAAATTCTGGACAAATATTTTTTTAACCTAAACAACTAACAAAACTATTAACTATGAGAAAATTATTGACGCTAACATTAGCGATGCTTATCTCTGTGAGCTGGCTTGGCGCACAGGATTACTCTGCTAAAAAGAACATGAGAAGAGTCGACTTTTCTAAGGAAAAGGAAGTTACTCTCTCCAAAGAAAAGGAAGAGTTCTCCAGAATAGAAGCGGAGAATTATATTCCTTCCACCCCCGAAGAGCAAATAAGTTTTAAGAGTAGTAAAGGGGAAGTTACGATAGGAACTGGTACTGTAACATCACTGAATCTCCCAATTGCCTGTGACTGGGGCTATAACTATTCGCAAACCATCTACTATCAAACAGAGATAGGCGAAGCGGGTGATATTACAAAACTTTATTACAAATGGAATGGCTCAGGTGACGCAGAAAACATTAAGCTTTGGAATGTTTATATGGGACATACCCCAAAAACTGTCTTTGAAAGCACCACAGATTGGATTCCTTTTTCCGAGCTAACAGAGGTTTTTAACGGAGAAATCGAATTTGAAACAGCTGTAGACAATTGGATTGAAATAACTCTTAGCACTCCTTTTGCATACGACAATACGAATAACCTTGTCATTGCAGTTGATGAAAACACTCCTGGATATAGTAGTTTACCCAAATTCCTAGAAACCAGCACAACAGGAGTCAACAGAGGAATTTTGTACAGAAATGATAGTACTAATCCTGACCCTGAAAATCCTCCAACGGCTAGTTCTGTTGTAGCGGGTTATGCAAATATCAAATTACGTTTTCCACCTTCTATACCTTATCTTTTTGATGTAAGTGCTGAAACTGGAGCCACCGTTATGGCAGGGGGAAGTTATGATTATGCTGCTACTGTTAAGAACATGGGTATAAATGCCGATGCTTTTACTCTGGCTATTACTGGTTCTGGTGCGTGGACATACGAGTTTTTTGAAAGCGACGGGACTACACCTCTGGTTAACCCCATAAATATTGCAAGCGATGTATCAGCTAACTTTGTTATTAAAGTAACTGTCCCCGCCACTGGCGTTGCAGATGGTGACACAGACACACAAGAGTTTTCTGTAACCTCAGCCGAAGGCGGTAAAGCGGTTGAGAATTTCTCTATTACCACTACTGCCACTACTCCTTTGTATCTACCAATATACGATGGTTTTGAAGAGGGAAATACAAACCAGCAACCCGTTGCTAGCTGGGATATGGTGAAAGTTACTGGTACTGAAGGTTGGCTAGCAAACTCTGCACAAACATCATACAACAGAACTCCTAGAACGGGCAGTTTTAATGCGCATCTTAAATACAGTAATACGGCATGGTTATTTACGAAAAAGCCTGTTGCTTTAGAAGCTGAAAAATTGTATCGGTTTTCCCTCTATGCGCGTCAAGATGCTGCCAGTGGTGCTAGCATTACATTAAAATATGGAACAAGCGCATCTGATGCAGGAATGACCTTTGATATTAAAGAAGCTACCGATGTTGTTAATGGAGATTATCAGCTGATAGAGGGAGAATTTTCTCCTGATACAGATGGTGGGTATTATTTAGGAATTTTAGGTGAAACAACTTACTCCCCTTGGTATCTATCAATTGATGATATAGCTGTGACAATAGTTCCGGCTAATGACGTTTCTGTTTCACAACTAGTTACCCCTTCAGGAAACTTGTATCAAGGTAACACATACCCAATGAGTGTAACAGTTACCAATGAGGGTACTAATCCTCAACCTGCTGGTGTTTCCGTTTCATTTAAACAAGAAGGTGTAGAATTTGCGACTGCGGCAACAACTGTTGACCTTGCAACTGGCGAATCAGAGGTAGTAACAGCTAATTATACTGCCACTGCATTGGGTACATTTGCTATCGAAGCAAGTGTAGCTGCTGATGAAAATCCTGCCAATGATATGGTTTCCGGTTCGATTACCATTTTCCAAGCTGGAGCGTTGTTCGAGGATTTTGAAGGAGATTTTCTTCCCAACGGATGGACAGAAACTGCTACTGAAAATAGTTGGTCGCAAGAGGATAGAGATATTAACGGACTGTCTGCTTTCTTGATTCATGATATTTCAAATGCCGAAGAAATGCTTATTACCCCTAAGCTAACCCTCGATGGTACAGTTAACGAGCTATCATACTGGGCCGATGACGGTAATGGTAGTTATGGATATGGTAGCGCACAAATTCAGATTAAATATTCTGCCGATGGAATTGACTGGACTGACGTTGGTGATCTTGCCATTCTTGATGCCGATGATCCTGTGCAATTTATAGTTGACTTAAGTGCTATTCCAAACGGCGATTATTACTTTGCATTCGCCACAAGTTCAACGTTTGAACATGAGGGTTATAATTCACTTACAGCAATTGATGACGTTGCCGGCCCTGTTATAGCAGATTTATTGGCCAATGATCTAAGTATTGCTGCATTAGATTACCCGCGTGAATTTATCTACGATGGAGAGGACCTATCAATTTTTGTAAACGTAAAAAATGTTGGTACTGCTTTTCAAACAGGAGTAGAACTCACACTATCTGTTGATGGAGTTGAGGCAGAGACTCATACACTCGGCTCTTTAGGCTATGGTCAAAGTGAGATTGTAGAGTTTTCGTTTATTGCTGTTGCTGGGCGTTACACGTTTACTGCTACTCTTGCAGCCGACGATAACCTTGAGAACAATACTCGAACTACCCAAGGTGTTGTTGTTGCCGAAGGTCAATTAGCCGAAGGATTCGAGGGCACTTGGGTTCCAACCTTATGGGAAGCTGAAACTGGTTGGAGGTATTGGGATCAGGATTGGACCGCTCAGTGGGAAGGTGTAAGATCTGCTGCTTGTGGTAATGCCCTAGGGATCTCAGATTCGAAACTTATTACCCCTTTCTTACAGATAGGTGAAAATGAAGAGCTAAACTTCTATGCAACTGTGGGTAATGAAATTGAGGGTACACCAACCACTATTCAGGTGATGTACTCAGCAGATAAGGAAGAGTGGACTGCAATTGGCGATTTAATTGAGTTGACCGATAAAATGGTATTATATTCCATTGACTTGTCAAGCATTACAGGTCAATATTTCCTAGCATTTAGTGCATCGGGTGCCCCCTCTGGAGCAACTTGGGCAACTTGGGCAATAATAGACCACGTTGTTGGTCCTGACGTTGTTCCTTTCTATGAGGTTACTATAAACACTACAGACCAAGATGCCGCCTCTTTAAGTGGTGTTACAGTTGAATACAATGGTGTAGTTTCCGGATCGGTTAACACTGTTTCTGGTACTGCAAAAGTAATGCTTTGCGATGGTACGTATACATACACAGCCACAAGAAATAATTATTACGAAACAACAGGAACGATAGTTGTTGATGGAGATGTTGTTACGGAAAACATACAATTGAATATGTATCCATTGGTATCCTTCTCGGTTACGAGTCTAGAGTCCGCTCCTCTTGCTGGAGTTTCCATTGAATATCTTGGAGCAACAACCGAAGTTACAGGTGTTGTAAATACAATTACTGGAGGTACTAAAACTGTTCGTTTGCCAGCAGATACATATTCTTATACTGCATCTGTTGCTGATTACTACGATGTAGTGGGTAGTTTTACTGTTGCTGATGAGGATGTAACCGAAGAGATTGTAATGCAAATCTTCCCAACTGTTACATTCACAGTTAAGGATGTTGAATCTAATCCTATAACAGCTGCTATAGTTACTGTAACGGGATATGATGCAATAACTACGGATGCTGCAGGAGAAGCAACAAAACGCATCCCTAACGGCGAACACACTGGTACAGCCTACAAAATTGGATTCTTAGAATCCCCAGTAGCCTTTACTGTTGCCGATAATACAGATATGGATGTTGATATTACCCTAACTGTGGCTCCTCCCACATTGGGAGTTGACGTAAACGAGTATCAATTTGCGGCAACCGAATGGCATACTAGTTCTACTCCAAAAGTGTTTACAATCCAAAATATTGGAGATGGAACATTAACTATCAATCCAGAAGACATTACAATTTCTGGTGATGATGCTGCTTATTTTGAATTAACAACTCTTTCAGAACAAGCCAGCCTAACAGTTGGACAGACTGCAACATTTTCTGTTGTTTTCAGCCCTACGGTTGAAGGGGTACTATCCGCTGTTATCGAAATAGAAGATAACCAGGGTAAGGGTGTAACTGAAATTGCAATTAGTGGTGAGTCAGTTGATCCAACAATCAATGTTTTCCCATATTCAGAAACATTCGAAGGGGAAACATTCCCCGCTTTAGGCTGGAGAGTACATCAGCAAGATGCAGTTGTCAAACAATGGGAATCAAGCACAGCCTATAATCATACTGATGGAGGATCAAAGAGTGCAAGACATATGTATGGTTCAGGAGATCATGATGGTTGGCTAGTAATGCCTGCTATTGAAGTACCTGCTGAAGGTGTATACAAACTGTCGTTCTGGTCATGGACCGTTTTTCCGAATGATTACGATAAGAACAGTGTTCTAATTTCAACAGGAAGCAGCGATCCCTCAGATACAGATTATGTTGAGGTTTGGTCACCAACCACAGCTCAAGCTGCATGGGTTCAAACAACCATTGATCTGACAACATACGCTGGTGAAACAATCTATGTTGCATTCAGGTACGAGGGTAACTATGCGCACACATGGCATATTGATGATGTAGAAATTCAACAATATTGTTCTCTTGAACTTAATGTACTTCCAGTTGCAGACCCTGTTGCCGGTGTTTTAACTGGTGCAGGAACTTATCCAGCAGGACAAGTTGTTGCTGTAAGTGCAGCTGCAAATGAAGGATACCAATTTATTGATTGGACAGACGCAAACGCCGATGTTGTTTCTACAACGGCAGCATTCGACTACACACTTAATGCTGATGCAGTATTAACTGCCAATTTTATGGCTTTCTACGATGTTACATTCACTGTAACTGACGGAACTGACCCAATTGTGAGTGCTGCTGTAACTATTAACGAACTAGATATGGGTGTTACCGATGCCACAGGGGTTTTGGTTGCAAGTCTATCTGACGGAATCTACGATTATACAATTACAGCCGATGGCTTTGCAGTTGAAACCGGACAGGTTACTGTAGCAGGTGCTGCTGTAGCAGAAAATGTTGTAATGATTCCAATTTACGAAGTTACTTTTAGCATAGTTGGTGGAAATGGCACTTTGGCTGCTTCATTTAATTCAACAGATGTTAACTCAGGTGATCTAGTGCCAGAAGGAAGTAATGTTGAATTTGCTGCAACTCCTGCTGATAATTACAGGGTAAAAGAGTGGAAACTTGACTCTGAGGTAGTAGATGGAAATACAACGAACAGCTACACGGTTACCAACCTAATGGCGGCTACCAATGTAACCGTTGAGTTTGAGGTGATACCTGAAACAACCTACGAAGTAACCTTTAGCGTTGTTGGTGGAAATGGTACTTTGGCTGCTTCAGCAAGCTCAGTGGACGTTAGTTCAGGAGACCTGGTGCCGGAAGGAAGCAATATTGTATTTACTGCAACCCCAGATGAAGAGTACGAGGTAAAAGAGTGGAGACTCAATTCTGAGGTAGTAGATGAGAACACAACTAATAGCTATACTGTTTCAAACTTAATGGCAGCTACCGATGTAACCGTTGAGTTTAAACTAATAGTTGGAGTTAACACTAATGCACTTGCCAACCTTAAGGTTTATCCTAACCCATTCAGCAGTGAAATAAACATTACCAATGCCGATAGGGTTAACCGCGTTATAATAACCAACATTGTTGGTCAACGCGTAATGGATATTACCCTAAATGGATTAGAAACCATTAATACTAGCGAACTCTCCAATGGTATTTACCTTGTAACTTTCGAGGGTACTAACGGTGAGCAAACTGTACGTAAGATGATTAAGAAGTAGCACAAATAGTGCTCCTTGAGTGTAATAAGAAGGCCTGGCGGGGTACCCCGCCAGGCTTTTTTTATGCTACACAAATACGCTTGACTCTAACTGATAGAATAAAATTACCCGGATATACACATTCAAGTTTAAAACCCGCAAACGACAAATGGCATTGCCCTGTCCAGCATTTTAGCGATAACTTCTGGTGACTGAGCGATGCGCTGAGGTTCTTGAAGTGGCTCTCAATACCACCATCCCTCCGTCATTACGATAAAACTTATGTTTTTGGGGAATTTTAGAAGCAATTTGTTCTCTCCCGTCATTGCGAGACAGCGTACTTTCTGTCGAAGCAATCTATTCTCTCCCGTCATTGCGAGACAGTGTACTTTCTGTCGAAGCAATCTGTCCTTCCCCGTCATTGCGATGAAAGTCCCGCTCTTTGGGAATTTCAGAAGCAATCTATTCTCTCCCGTCATTGCGAGACAGTGTACTTTCTGTCGAAGCAATCTGTCCTTCCCCGTCATTGCGATGAAAATCACGTTCTTTGGGAATTTCAGAAGCAATCTATTCTCTCCCGTCATTGCGAGACAGTGTACTTTCTGTCGAAGCAATCTGTTCTTCCACGTCATTACGATAAAAATCACGTTCTTTGGGAATTTCAGAAGCAATCTATTCTCTCCCGTCATTACGAGACAGTGTACTTTCTGTCGAAGCAATCTATTCTCTCACGTCATTGCGATGAAAGTCCCGCTCTTTGGGAATTTCAGAAGCAATCTATTCTTTCCCGTCATTGCGAGACAGTGTACTTTCTGTCGAAGCAATCTGTTCTTCCACGTCATTGCGATGAAAATCAAGTTCTTTGGAGTTTCAGAAGCAATCTGTTTAGGAAAAATCTACTTATGTCGGAATAAAAGATTGCTTCTCCCGACACAGTTCGTCGGGAGAAGCAATGAGGCACAAGGAACTTTTAACTTTTAACTTTTAACTTTTAACTTTCCACAGTCATATCCACCCGCTCCTCACCTTGGGCATATCTTCGTATATTTATATTAAACGCCGCCATAAAAATGCTCATAAACGGACTAATGATATTAAAAAAGGAGTAAGGTAAAAAGGTTAATACCGGAACCCCCAATACGGCCGCCTGTGTTGCACCGCAGGTATTCCAAGGCACTAAAACGGAAGTAACCGTTCCTGAATCCTCTAAAGCTCTGCTTAAAACTTCTGGCTTAAGTCCTCTGTCGCGATAGATTTTTGAGAACATCCTACCGGGCACAACAATTGCTATGTACTGGTCGGAGGCTGTGATATTGAAAAACAAACAGGTTCCAACAGTTGTGGCCACCAGCGAACCGGTTGATTTGGCAAGCCACATAACACTCTCGGTAATGCGCACAAGTAATCCTCCAGCCTCCATCACTCCACCAAAAATCATTGCCGAAAGGATAAGCCAAATGGTATTAAGCATCCCCGCCATTCCTCTGGTGCTCAGCAACTCATTAACCTGAACATCATTAGTAACAATCGCAATATCACCAAACATACTCTGCATAGCAGCTACATACGATGATTTTAGGTAGCTACCATCAATTTGTGAGACCTGCTCAACCACCTGAGGCTGAAAAATTATGGCAAATACCACCCCCAGAAGTGTGCCCAGCATAAGTGCTGGCAAGGGTGGCATTTTTTTTATTATTACAACAACTAGGATTACTGGTACAAGGAACAACCAAGGTGTTATGTTGAATGAGTTTTCAATTGCGCTTAGCGTTGACTCCACACTTGCCTGTCCACCTGAAGTTTTATAGGTTAATCCAATAACAAAGAATATTATCATTGTAATGATAATAGATGGAGCAGTAGTAAAAACCATATACCTTATATGAGTAAACAAATCGGTGCCTGCCATAGCGGGTGCAAGATTAGTTGTGTCGGAAAGCGGCGACATTTTATCGCCAAAGTATGCTCCCGAAATTATTGCCCCAGCAACAACACCTGGGGCGAAGCCCAAGGCATTGCCAATGCCTAAAAGAGCAACACCAATGGTAGCAACGGTTGACCAAGAACTCCCTGTAGCAAGAGAAACCATTGAGCAAATAATAACAGTGGCTAAAAGGAAAATGCTGGGGTGTAGTAATTTTAGCCCATAATAAATCATTGCTGGAACAATACCACTTAAAAGCCACGTGCCAGCCAAAGAACCAATTAGTAAGAGAATAATTATTGAAGGCATTGCGGAGCTAATGCTCCTTACTACCTGCTTTCGCACATCAAACCATTTATGCCCAAGTGATACCGAAACAATACCACCAACTGTTGCTGCTAAAAGCAGGGCTATCTGGTTTGCGCCGGAGAGGGTGTCCTCTTTGAAAAAATAAACGTTTAAAATCAAAAAAGAGATTAGAAACAGAATTGGAATAAACGCCAAAAACAGCGAAGGTTTGGAAGGTTTGGAAGGTTTGGATTTTTTGCCCATTGAAACTTTCTGTAATTTAAAAGAGTTGAGAAAGATAAACATTTTAAACCAATGAGCGCATGGAGCCCGTTACATTATCAACATTACCCAAAAGAACAATCACTTTAAATACCCCAAAAACAATAAGTTTTTGCTTTTTTCTGCAAAAACATGCTACTTAACATCAAATACCCCTATATTTAGCATAAATCTAACACCCAAAATTTTATGCAGAAACTTGTTGAGAAATACTGTGAAATGCCTACAAGCATCAGAAGACCAATGTGGCGATTATGGCATAATATTATCATTAAATTTGATAAGAATAAGGATGCCATATTTATGAATTACGGCTACCAATGCCTAAACGGCGACCCAAAGTTGTTCCTAGAGGAGAAAGACGAAAAGGATAGATACTGCATTCAACTTTACGATTATGTTGTAAATAAGGTTGATATAAAAGGCAAGGATGTACTTGAAATTGGCTCGGGTCGTGGTGGTGGCGCATCATACATCTCCCGTTACTATAAGCCAAAATCATATACAGCAATCGATATCTCTCCCAGCGTAATCAAATTCTGCAACAAGTATCATACTGTTGATGGTTTGAAGTTTGTAACCGGTGTGGCTGAAAATCCTCCATTCCCCAACGAATCATTTGATGCGGTAGTTAACGTTGAGTCGGCACGGTGCTATAAAAGCATGAAAGTGTTCTTTGAAGAAGTTCATCGCGTACTCAGAAGCAACGGTCATTTCTGCTTTGCCGATATGGTAAAAGCTGGAGAATACGAATCGATAAAAGAACAACTGCTAAGCAGTGGCTTTGAGATAATTGAAGAGCAAGAAATTGGCGCTAATGTTGTTAAAGCACTTGATAGCGACCATGAGCGCAGGCAATCTACTATCGACAAAAAGATTCCCGGTTTTCTTAAAAAATCATTTTTGGAATTTGCTGGGGCTAAAGGGACAGAACGTTACGACTCATTTGCTTCGGGTAGGATGCAGTACTGGAGATTGGTTACACGAAAAATAAGCAAAACGGATTCGACCCTGTAAAGGCAAAAATTCTCAGTTTACTTATTAAGATACCTAGGGGTTGAATTTGCTTTGAGATATGAGCAAATTCAACCCTTTTTAAAAACTGGTCGCTACAAGAGGGGTAAACCATAAAAGTTCTCCTTGTATTACAGAGACTTATTCACCATATTTTAGACCAAACCCTTCAAAATATGCTAATCTCTGCTTATATTTGGTTAGCATTTAAAAAGTAAAACTATGGCAGTTAAAGGCAATAAGTACGGTGCTTTTAAAGGGGTATTCACCCCCTCAATTCTAACCATACTGGGAGTTATTATGTATCTCAGGCTACCCTGGATTATAGGGCAAGCCGGCTTATGGGCTACCCTGGGAATAATTCTGGTAGCGCATATTATTTCGGTAACCACAGGCCTAAGCATAGCAAGTATTGCAACCGACAAGAAGGTTGAAACAGGCGGAACTTACTACATGATTTCCAGAAGTTTAGGACTACCCATTGGCGGAACTCTGGGATTGGCACTTTTTGTTGGCTTATCGTTTAGCATAAGCCTCTATATTATCGGCTTTTCTGAAACACTTCTTACGGCGTTTGGACTAGAGATAACACTAAATACCATCAGGTTAACGGGAGCAATAACACTTTTAGTGGTAACTATTGTATCTTTCATAAGCACCAATTTGGCGCTTAAAACACAGTTTTTAATTCTGGGCATCATGGTGCTCTCCATCGCATCAATTCTGCTAGGGAAACACGAGTTTGTCCCCAAAACACCGCTCAGCGGTTCTGCTGTAAACTCGCTCCCATGGATTGCGCTATTCGCCATTTTCTTTCCAGCGGTACAAGGGTTCGAAGCGGGGGTGTCCATGTCGGGCGATTTGGCTGACCCTAAAAAAGCCATCCCCAGAGGAACCATCTCAGCTATTTTAGTAGGTTTTGTAGTTTACATCGGGCTCATATTCTTCTTCTCATATACCGTTGAGCGCGACGCCTTACTTAACGACTCCTCTGTACTGCTGAACATCTCGCTTTACTCTCCTTTGGTAATTGCTGGAATATGGGGAGCAACCCTTTCATCAGCCTTTGGCGGTTTGTTGGGTGCGCCCCGAATTCTGCAGGCAACTGCAATGGATAGGATTACCCCAAAAATATTTGCCAAAGGTGTTGGTGCCGGAAACGAACCCCGAAACGCACTTTTACTAACATTCGTCATTGCCTTTGCAGGTATCATGATTGGCGAGTTAAACGTCATTGCCCGTGTAGTATCTACCTTCTTTATCATTACCTACGGATTTTTAAATCTTACCTGTGCCCTTGAAAACTGGGCAGGGACGGATTTTAGGCCCTCGTTCCGAATTCCAGCATGGATTAGCATTATTGGTTCCATTGCATGCTTTGTGATTATGATTCAGCTCGACCTTGCTGCAATGATTGGAGCCACAATTATACTGGGTGCCATATTCCTATTCCTAAAGCGTAAAGAGCTCCGTCTGCAAAGCGGCGATACTTGGGGAGGTTTCTGGTCATCGTTGGTTAAGTATGGACTACTCAAACTATCAGTATCGGAGGAGCAGCGGAACCAACGTAATTGGCGCCCAAACATCATCCTTTTTAGCGGTAGAGCCACTACCCGCCCCCACCTTATTGAGATGGGACGAACGCTTGTTGGTAAACAGGGTGTTTTTACGAATTTTGAACTTATTGAGGACAAAAGCGATGATGCCCTTTTCGAAAAGACAGCAAAACCTTCAATAGAAGTTGACGAAAACGGTAAAAAGATAATTACCCGCAAGCATGTTTGTAAAAATATTTACGAGGGTATTGAGATGATTGCCAGGGTTTACGGTTTTACAGGATTTGAACCCAATACCGTTCTACTAGGATTACCAAAGCATGAGAAAAAAATACCCGGATTTTTAGGCGCCATTAAAACCATAAATAAACTCGATTACAATATTGCAATCTACAATAAGATTAATAATCCCAACCAACAGAAAACAAAATCCATAGATTTATGGTGGAATGGCAATAGCGGAAATCTCAACTTTGGCCTATCGCTCCTTAAGTACATATCCACCGATGGATATTGGCGAGGTGCAAATATTCGCCTATTGGTTATTAATTACAATACAGCAAAAACCGATACCATATACTCACTACTAAACCAAGCTATTGATAACGCACGGCTTATTTCAACCGTTAAGGTGATTAACAATGCAACCGAAAAATTATCGGAACTCGATATAGTCCAAAGCGAATCGGCTAGCTCTAACCTAGCAATTTTAGAACTTTCTTCAAGCAATTTTTCCGATAGCAAAAATTGGGCTACCCATTTAAATCAAATTGCCAGTCTCCCATTCACCACCCTCACCATCGAGGCAAGCACTGGTTTTGAGGTAATTAATGCCGGCACTCAACCTCAAAAAGAAGAGCAAACTAAAGAGTTATTAGCAACATCACCCCTAATTGAAAAGATAAAATTACCCGATAAGGAGATACTTGCCGAAATAGTTAGAACAGCTACAGATAAGCAGAAGGAGCTTATTATTAACCTGAATAATAATTCAATTCAATACGCACAAAAACAGCTAACAGAATATATCGACGACCTAAAAGGGGTAACAGGTAAACTATTCTCTTCTTTAGAGAAACCCGAGAATAGGGACGAGAAGGTTAGTAAGCATATTTTTGCCTCTAAAATCATATCCGATTTTACCTTTCAGGCAAAAGCTAGAGTATCGGTTTTTAAGGATGAGACCCTAACAGATATTGCTAAAACCCTGGATGAAGCTCAAAAGGTTTACCTGGAATACGTTAATAAACACATCCAATCGTTACCAGAAAAATTAAACGTTAACTTTAGCCAGTCTGAGTTTAGAGCAAGAAAAAACGACTCGCTTGGTATTCGTGTCTTTAAGGCACATTGCCGCATAAAAGGGACATTGCTTGGCTGGCCAATCTCCTTAAAACTAGACATTAAGGATGCCGCCGAACTGTTTCTAAGGCAAACAAGAATAGAAGCCATAAATGAATATTTCGAACAGATAGGTTTAGCAACCTTTAGGTACATTAGCAATATCAGAAAAAACCTGGTAGAACTTGCTAGAAGTATAGAAAGCGAGACAATTGATGAGCTTAATCTAAGGGAAATTAAGAAACGTACCAACCAAAACTTTGACGACACAATTGATGAACTTAAAGCGATAAACAATAAAATAGTAAATACTTTTAATGCAGATTTGGAAAGGAATATTCAACATTTCAGTTTTGCCTTAAGCAAACCCGAAACAAAATATCTGGTATCGCCATACAAGAAGATTGTTAAGAAGAATACCCTTTACGTAACCGATATCGAGAGCCAGCCTCAAATATTTAACAGCAATATTAAGCTCTATGTAAACAAAAACTTACTGGAGTTTATCCTAATATCCCTTAATCATCGATTTAGAATAAAGTTAAAAAAGCAGGCCGATGAGCTATCCTGGTGGGCCAACAGTAAACTTTCTGAAGCGAACAACAGCCTGTCGCAAGTATTCACCAATCTTAAAACAGCCAATGAGCTACCAGATACATCTGCAATAAACCAGAAACTGTCTGACCTCAGAAAGACTGAAGTGCAGGAACGTTTTGAAGTTTTATTTAAGGATATCAGTGCCATAGTTGACGATTTGCCCCAAAAAATGGAGGTTAACGATGATAGTTTTTTTGCTCAGATCGAGGCAGGCAAATTTCCCCAAAGCGATATTAGAACAATTGAGCTAAGGCAAAAAGCACAACTTTACGTGGGAACTGAGCTAATTAGCAATGCCCGAAACGCAATGGAAGAGTTATCGGACTCATTTAAGGAGATATCCACAAAACTCACCGATAAGCTTAGGCTTACACTTTTTAATATTGAGAACACCATAGCTGCTGACGAAAATAAGGAAAACGCCAATCAGGATGATATTAGAACGGAGTTAGCCAATGCACTAAAAAAAGAAATTGAAACTGAACAACTGCACGTTAAAAGGCTACTTGAAAAGTTTGAGGACGAACTTAGCATCTTTCTAAAGCACTCGTTAGACCCACTACACCAAATGGTGTATAGTAAGCAACACGAGATAAAAAAAGATAAAAAACGTGCCAAAGCCAAAAGGCAAACCCAATGGTTTGCAAAAAAGTTGATTACAAACACCTCTAATTTCTTCGACAGGCAATTTGTAAAAGCACTTTACTCGCAAAGCGAAGGGATTATGCTTGCGCACAAACTCACCTCTTTCGAAACGGAGTACAAGGTGAGCAATCAATCTATTCAAGAGATGGTAGTTAAACTATCACCCAATGAGCCTATTGCCCGAAGTATACCGTTTTACTATGTTAGCCTTTTCTCGGGGAGTACAACACTAAGCAATGAACTTTGGATTGAAAGGCCACAGGAACAAGCAGAGGCAAAAAAAATAATTGACCGTTTTAAGGGAGGTTTTACGGGTGCGTTAATTATTACTGGCAATAGAAATTCCGGAAAAACAACCCTATCGAAATATATTGCAAAAACCTTGCTCCCAAACCACAGTATTCATAATGTAAGGCCTCCCAAAGGTGAATCCACCTGCGAAAATGATTTTACAAAAGCGCTTAGCAACGCGCTTAAAGTTGAAATGGACCCAAGCCAGTTCATTTCCTCATCCCCTCAAAAAAGGGTTATCATTATTAACGACCTTGAACTTTGGTGGACTAGGCATGAGAATGGATTCGAGGTAATTCAAAAAATCCTTACGCTAATTGAACTGCATAGTAAAAAAGTGCTTTTCATAATCAACAGCAGAACAATATCTTATCAGCTAATTAACAGGCTAATTAACATTGATGCCTATGCGATGGGACACATTAACTGCGAACCATTTGATGCCAAGGAACTAAAAGAGCTAATTACCATAAGGCATCAAACGGGGGGATTAAAGTTTGTACTCAATAACAAAAGCGAAGAATCATTAAGCGAATGGAGTTATGCCAAACTATTCAACCGATACTTTAACCTTAGCTCTGGCAATCCGGGTTACACGCTACAAAACTGGCTGGCAAATATATCTAAGGTTGTTGGTAAAACAATCTACATCAAACCTCCGTCCATACCCAATCTGTCGCACCTAGATGGCATTAGCGATAATCTGTGGATGGTGATTCTGCAAATTGCCCTACTCCGTAGATGTACTCCAAATCGCTTATCGATAGTACTAAGGCAATCGGAAGATGAAACTCGTTTAATGCTAGTTGAGATGATACGCTCAGGCTTAGTCGAAGAACGATTTACGAATGTTTTTGCGCTAAACTCAATGCTTGAACCTTTTTTGCTGGATAAAATGCAGGAAAAAGGCTTATGCTAATTGATGGTAATCAATTAATAATTCTGAAAAACTATGATAGTTACACTATATTACTTTGCTTTTGCAGTTGCACTTTTCTTTATGCTTCGCCTAGCATCGCGGCTTGCCAAAACAATTCTAACAAGTAAAAAATACCATAAAGTAATCCTTAGGGGATTCCCAATTTTTGAACTCGCCGTTTGGGGCGCATTCGTACTTTGGGTAGTTAACCAAGCTCTAGGTAGCTCCGAGTACGCTACACTTGCAACAGCATCAGTGCTAATCATATTCCTACTTATTATAAGTTGGTTCTTTCTGCGCGATTTTATTGCTGGCATCATCCTTAAAACCGAATTCCCCTTTGAGGTAAACCAGCGGATTGCAGCAAGTAACTTCGACGGGTCAATTAAAAGGTTGGGCTACCGCTCGCTTGAACTGGAGAAGGACAACGGCGACATTGTAAAAATCCCCTACAGCCTAATTGCATCACGCTCAATTCATCTTCAAAACATGGAAGATAGCCTAAGAGGTCATGAAACGCTTGTTAAGGCTAGCACAAAAATCCCTGTTCAAACGGCTAAGGACATAATTACCAAAGAGGTACTGCTTACCCCATGGGCAACCACAAAACAAGTTCCAACCATTAGGGTTGTTGAGCAAACCGACCAAACTAATACCTATAGTGTTCACTTCCATTCCGTATCGTCTAAATATGCTGCTAGCATAAGTCAGCATCTTAAAACGGTTTTCGATAGTAAAAGTGATGAGGATAAAAGTTAAACAGATAAAGCTAAACATTCAACATTTGGCAACATATAGTGTTATGTGTTTAGTAAAAAGGATATAATCAATACAAGTTAAGAGATGAGCAGAATAGAGATTCAACTTCCCGCCATGGGCGAAGGCATAATTGAGGCAACCATAACCCGTTGGCTT
Organism: Bacteroidales bacterium; assembly: GCA_028680705.1. Taxonomy (GTDB): domain Bacteria; phylum Bacteroidota; class Bacteroidia; order Bacteroidales; family Tenuifilaceae; genus Perlabentimonas. Next base: position 4,692 of record JAQUJY010000030.1, on the reverse strand, counting down.
GTTAAACTTGGTAGTAAAGTAGAGATAGACCAATCAATAGCTGAAATAGCCACCGATAAGGTGGACTCCGAGATACCATCACCCGTTGCGGGCAGGGTAAAAGAACTTTTGTTTAATGAAGGCGATACCCCACAGGTAGGTCAGATTATTGCAATAATTGAGGCTGAGGGTCAAAACGAAGAAAAACAGGTTAGCACTGCGGAAAAGCCCCAGGTGGAGACAGAGACAAAATCTGTAGAAAAAGTAGTCGAAAGTAGAAAAGAGGAAAAAATCTCTGATGACAACAATGGCAATAAAAGCTCAGTTCATCTTAGTCCGCTTGTACGGACCATAATTAAAAAAGAAGGCATTTCTGCAGATGAAATCGACAGAGTTGAGGGGACCGGTCTAAAAGGCCGAATTACCCGTAACGATATTTTGGCCTACGTTGATAAGCGAAACTCCATTACCGAAAGGCCAAAAGCGCCAAAACCTGTAAATATTGACACATCAACCGGAGATGTTGAGATTGTTCACATGGATCGGATGCGCAAGATTATTGCTGATCACATGATATCATCAATACAAACATCGGCCCATGTAACCTCTTTTATTGAGGCTGATGTAACAAATCTTGTGACGTGGCGAAATAACGAAAAAGAGGCTTTCCTGAAACGCGAAGGACAAAAACTTACGCTAACCCATCTGTTTGTTGAAGCAACCGTAAAGGCTATTAAGCAATACCCAAATATTAATGTTTCCGTTGATAACGACAAGATTATTGTACGCAAAAATATCGGCATTGGTATTGCAACCGCATTGCCCAACGGTAACCTAATAGTTCCGGTTGTCAGTAATGCCGATAAGCTTAACCTATCGGGAATTGCAGAGAAGGTTAACGACCTTGCCCACAGAGCTCGCGAGAACAAACTACTGCCCAACGAAATACAAGGTGGAACATTTACCATTACAAACCTTGGAATGTTTGATACGCTAAGCGGAACCCCAATTATTAACCAGCCACAAGTGGCAATACTAGCCATTGGAGCCATAAAAAAGCGGGTGGTTGTTATTGAGTCCAAAAACGGCGATTCCATTGGCATTCGCCATATTGTTGTTCTCTCGCTCGCATACGATCACAGAGTTGTTGACGGTGCACTTGGTGGAATGTTTCTAAAAGCCATTAAGGATAATATTGAAGATTATTAGAGATTATTATGCTCCAATAAAAACAGACAGTTAACGATAAATACCTTTAGCATATTTTTTGTTTTAATGTTAATAACCTTGGTTTTTTAATAGAATCCTTTTGTCGAAACCATTAAAATTCTTTACTTTGACATAAAATTTGTATTTTTAAAACAGCAGTAGACATTTGTCTTTCAAATCAAAGCGGAATTTTAATGAGGAGATTTTTATACACCATTATATTCTTTTTCATTGTACTCTCATCTTTCTCGCAGCGAACTTCCTATTTTAGGAGGGTATTTGTAGATGCAGAATACTACCTGTTATACGAAGATTTTAGAGAAGCACTCCCACTTTATCAGGAACTTCATAACAGTTTCCCCGATAATGCTAATATTGCATACAGAATTGCACTTTGCTACCTAAACACACCAAATGATAAACACAAATCTATTCCTTTCTTCGAACAAGCATTGCAAAGCGTAACCAACTCCTATAAAGAAGGATACTTTACTGAAACACAAGCACCTAAAGAAGTTTACCTGCACTATGGTAGAGCACTACGCATTACAAATGATTTTGAAAAGGCAACTGCAGCCTTCGAGAAATACAGCGGTTTAATTATTGACGATGAGAAAGAAAATAAGCAGTTAGTAAACCATGAGTTTAAAGCAATAGCGTATGCCAAGGAACTTATGAAGAACCCCATTGACATTAAGTTTACTTCAGTAGGGAAAACCGTTAATAGCCGTTTTGCCGAGATAAATCCTGTAGTATCTGCCGATAATCAAACAATGGTATATACATCAGTTCAACAGTTCTACAATGCAATACAGATGAGCACAAAACGAGCAGGCGTTTGGACACATCCAATTAACATAAACAGCCAAATGTTTGCCGATGGTGCAATTGCCACGGTGGGAATATCACCCGATGGCACTAAACTCCTGCTATCCCGAAACGACAACGACATTTACAACCTATACACAAGCACACTCGACACGGCAAAAAACACCTGGGGGGTATTAAGCAAACTACCCAAAGAAATTAATACGCGGAGTTGGGAGAATTATGCAGCGTTTAGCCCAACCTGTGATACTATTTATTACTCAAGTAACCAATCCGGGGGAATGGGCGGATTTGATATTTACATGTCTATAGAAACTGCAGATGGCTGGACTCCAGGAGTCAATCTTGGGCCATCGGTAAACACCCCTTACGATGAAATTGCACCTACCCTTTCGTATGATGGAAAGAAACTCTTCTTCTCATCAACTGGCCATCAAACCATGGGAGGTTTCGATATTTTTGTTTCCGAATTACGAGGTGGCAAATGGACAAAACCTAAAAACATGGGTTATCCTCTAAACACCACAGATGATGATGTTTTCTTCTACCCTATTGGCGATGGATCAATGGGCTATATCTCAAGATTTATGCCCCAAAGCCAAGGCGATAATGATATCTATCTTGTTGATTTTAAAAACGTTTCTAAGAGTCAGGATAAAAGCACTGATAAAGTCAATGGGAAAAGCGAAGCTACATTAAAACACAATAATTCGAGTCCGCTAAAACCAACCAGTCAAAAACCCATAACCCTAGTAATACCATAATTTCACTTTTCGGTTCTTTACTTAAGTCAAACAACCCACACATTGTTAATGGCTAAAGTCCCTGGGGCATAGTACTCCATTCCAAAATTTTTAAGTATATTTGAAACTGCTTTAATAATGCGTATGAAAACATGAGCCTACGATACGTAATCACCCTAATTATTTCTACCCACGTGTTTCTTGCCAGTTTTGGCCAAACACAACAGGATGTTAACAACCTTTATAGAGATGCAAATGCATACTTCTACTTTGAAGATTACGAAGAAGCCTTGGCACTCTACCTCAATATATACGAGAATTTTCCTGATAATCAAAACATCGATTACCGAATTGGCATTTGCTACCTTAACATTTCCAATCAAAAAACAAAGGCCATTCCCTACCTTGAGCGAGCAGTAGAGAATACTTCTCACCGATACAACGAAAGTTCTATTAAAGAAACAAGTGCACCTTTAGAAGCTTATTTTTATCTCGGCAATGCCTACTATGTTGCGAATAGGTTGAAAGAGGCAAAAAGTGCCTACGATTCCTTTAAAAGCAATCTAAAAAATGAGCGCAAATACAATATTGACTACCTTAACCACCAACTCGAAGGGCTTGAACGAGCAAAAATGCTTAAAAATTACTCTGTCAATTTATTGCGAAGCAATTTAGGTGAAACAATCAATAACAGGTTACCAAATTTTAATCCTGTAATTTCTGGCGATGGTAAAACCATGGCGTTTACAACTGAAGAAAAATTTTACCAATCTATAAATATCAGTAAAAAGGTTAATGGAAAATGGGAGAAGCCAACCAACATAACACTAGATTTAATGGTTGATGGAAATTGCTCTACACTTTCGCTAAACTACAATGCCACTGAGCTTTATCTCTTTAAGGATGACAACCACGATGGGAACATATATGTATCTAACTTTAGCGATGGCAAATGGAGTCCAATGAGGAAGTTAAACGAGAACATCAACACTGAATCATACGAGACACATGCAAGCGTTTCGTCCGATGGATCGAAACTTTACTTTGCCAGCAACAGAGAGGGTGGATTTGGCGATTTAGATATCTATGTTTCCCATAAAGATGAAATGGGCAACTGGGGCCCAGCTGTTAACCTTGGTGAGAACATTAACACGCAATTCAACGAAAATACTCCATTCATTACCAACGATGGCAAAACCCTTTTCTTTTCTTCGGATGGGCATAATACCATGGGAGGATACGACATTTTCTTCTCACAATTAAATGAAAACGGCTCATGGTCTACTCCAATAAACTTGGGATACCCTATTAACACAACCGATGATGAACTTTTCTACCAACCAATTGACGACGGAGCAATGGGACTAATGGCCTTATTCGACCCTAAGGGTTTTGGTCAAACGGACATAGTTCAAATAGAAATATTCTTACCTAGATATAAACGAAGCATTGTGCCCTCAAGCGATTTTTATGCCCGCAAATCTTCCTTACCACATAAAACATTAATTATTGATACCGTAAATGTATCTGGAGTTGCATTACTCGACCCTTCACGTCATGAACATATAGAATACCTGTCCAACAAAAGTAGACACACACTCTTTTTTGAGGGCAAACCTTACGAACTACAGGATCAATCAAAAGTTAATGAACTTTTAGTTGCAGATACTGATAAGGTCATAGATGACGATGAGCTAAACTCTATAGAACCAATCACCATTAATGAAAACAACCAGAACATAAAGGAGCCAATTGATACCAGCACTAAAATCATAAAACCTGATACCACACTTACAAAGAACATGGTTGAACATATTACTGAAGCCAGTCCAGAAAGATTGGTAGCAGAGACAACAACAGTTCAGACCATACCTCCCAAGAATGATATTGAGCAGTTGCACCCTTCATCAGAATTTTTCGAAATTATTTCGGC
>JAQUJY010000029.1 GCA_028680705.1 Bacteroidales bacterium | reverse complement strand
CAAAGAATCTAACTCCAACTATGGTATGTTATTAGTACAAGGGTTTGCTAATGATAGACCACTTTCTGATCATGAGAAATATGTGGAGATTATAAATGCGATTACTAAGGAGGACATAGTAGCTTTGGCTAAAAAGTATTTTGATGCTCCATACATTGCATTTCAATCTTTAATTGGTGAGCCCAAAAAGGATAAGATTTCAAAACCTGATTATAAGCCCATAGTACCTGCGCAAGGGAGGTCAAACTTTGCTAAGCAGTGGATTGACGAAGAAGTGGGAGTACCTCCATTTAAACCCATTGACTTTAAAAAAGATCTTTCGATGTCAGAATTGGCTCCTGGGGTAAAACTGTTTCATGCAGAGAATCCAGCAAATGACATTTTTTCGCTTATCCTTGTTTATGGGGTAGGAAGCAATAAAATTCCTGAACTCAACTTTAGCGTAAACCTAATGAATAGGGCAGGAATAATGGCGTTGCATACACCATACGAATTGAAGAAAGAGTTCAGTGATTTGGGTTGTGTGGTTTACTTCTCAAACGATAGAAATAATACCTACGTTAGACTTACAGGTAAAGAGGAGAATCTGGCCAAAGCATGTCAACTTCTATCAAAATCATACCTTTTACCATCATTAGATGAGAAACAGCTAAATAGTTTGATTGGAGGTGAGATAGGGCGCCGAAGTTATGAGAAGAAGGATAAGGACTCTCAGTCGAGAGCTTTAAGACAGTATTTAATCTATGGAGCTAAATCGTCCTATCTAAACAGATTAACTAATACTGAGGTTCTTGAACTTTCCGTTTCAAAGCTTGCAGGTGGGTTTATTAAGGCAACCCAATACGAAACCTCGGTACATTATACAGGTAAATTACCTAGTGACAAGGTTAAGGGCATACTAATAAATAATTTGGCTTTCCCCTCGAATTTAAAACCAAGTGTGTCGAATGAAGAGATTCCCACTGTTAAGTATAACGAAACCACAATCTTTTTGTATAACAATAGGAGTGTGAGACAAAGCGATATTTTTATATATATTCCTGGCGAAAAGTATGAGACAAGCCAAAAACCAATTATTGATGGCTTTAATCAGTATTTTGCAGGAGGATTTAATGGTTTGGTAATGCAAGAACTGAGGGAATTACGCTCTCTTGCATATACAGCCGCTGCTGGTTATTCAATACCTTCTGCACCAAGTCAAAAGGCTATGCTAAATGGTTATATCGGAACTCAAGGAGATAAAACCCAGGATGCAGTTAATGAATTTATATCCTTAATTACCGATATGCCAGAGCATCCTGAAAGGATTGCTACTATTAAGAATTACCTTGAGCAGGCTACAGTAAACGTAACTCCTTCTATCAGACAAAGAACAATGCTAGTTGAGAATTGGATGGATTATGGTTACGATAAGGATCCTAGAACAGAATGGGTTAGCAAGTACAAAGAACTTGAGTTTTCTGATTTACTAAGTTTTTATAATACGTATATTAACAATAAGCCAATTGGCATTGCAATTGTTGCCAATGGAAAAGACGTAGACAAGAAAGAACTTAAGAAGATCGGTACACTAAAAAGAGTTGACAGCAATAAAATATTTAAGTATTAACAGCGTGAGTTAACTTCTATTGTTATTAATGAATTACTTATAAAAGAGCGGAGGTACTTTTTTCCTCCGTTTTTTTTTAAAACTAATTTTATGCTGGTTTTTTTTAAAACGAGAATGATACTTTTATTCAATCTATAATAAATTTTTATACCTTTACAACCTAACAAAAATCCAACATAACCTATGGCATTAAAGGATATTATGTCAATATCCGGCTACTCCGGATTGTATAAGTTCGTATCCCAGGGACGGAACGGTATTATTGTCGAATCGCTTACTGATGGCAAGAGAGCTCACATATCTGCATCTGCTAAGGTTAGCGCATTGTCGGATATTTCAATCTTTACCCATGAGGGTGAAGAACCTCTGAATAAGGTTTTGGAGGGTATAAAACAAATGGAGAACGGTGCACCTACCATATCGCACAAGGTTTCTGATGATGAGCTTAGAGACTACTTCAAAAAAGTTCTCCCAAATTTTGATGAGGAGAGGGTTTACGTTTCCGATATAAAAAAAGTGATAGCCTGGTATAACCAGCTGCAAAATATTGGAATGTTAGACTTTTCTGAAGAGGAAGAGAAGGCAGAGGTTGATACTGAAAAAGTCGAAGAAAAGACAGAGAAGAAGGAAAAGCCTAAAACTGATGTAAAGAAACCATCAGGGACAAAAAAGGTTACCACAGCTGCCAAAACAAAGGTGGCGCCTAAGAGCAAACCAGCAGGTGGCCCCGCAAAGAAGGGTAGTGCAAGCCAAAGAAAATCATAATGCAAATCAAATAAAGAACAAAAGCTGGGGAAACCCAGCTTTTGTTCTTTATTATAGCTCATAGCGAATTACTCCAACTCAACAAAATCGTCTTTGGTAACTCCGCAAACAGGGCATCTCCATTCTGGAGGCAGTTGATTGAATGGTGTTTCAGGTTCTATTCCATTTACGGGATCGCCTATTGTTGAATCGTATACGTATCCGCAGACTTTACATTTATGCATGCTTAGGTAATGGTTATTAGGTTAATGGGAATTTCGAGCAGGTCTTTAAAATCCTCACCTAAATTTTTAATAGTATCATCATCCTCTTCGTAGTACCAGTTAATGGTGATATTTCTCCCATCCTTAAAACTCTCATCAAACTGTTTAAGTATTTTGTATAAAAATCTGTTTGAACCACTATTGATGTACTCAATTTTAAACGAGACCTTGGTAAACTTTTCGGTTTTTTTTAGGTAATCTTCTATCCATTTCATGATTGGCTCAAAGAAAGTAACAGAATCCTCAGGAATTGATCTGCCTGAAATTTGTATGTTGCCAGAAGCGAAATCAATCTCAGGGGTTTTGCTTGTACCCTTTATGTATAATGCTTTTTGCCTATCCATTTCTTTACCTTAAGTTTTATATTGATGTACTCGTAAATATAGTAAAACCGTGTTAGCTATACCTAATATTTTGATAAAAAATTGAATATATCAACAAGTAAACAGATTTACAAATTTAATTTTTTCGCGATTTGCTTAGGTATTGAATTTTTGTTTATCATTATCGACATGGTTTTATAACGAACAAATGCCTCTGATGCGTAAAAGAAGCCACTGTGCTTATCGCTGGTTCCCCAGCTGTTTTTTACCTTGTAGTACTTATTGCCAATCTGGTCATGTGCAATGCCAACAATCAGCATTCCATGATCATCCGTAGTTGTGTAGTTGTCAAACGCCTCTTGCCTAAGTTCTTGCGTAATTAGTTTCTCCTTACCAGGTTTATCAAAGGTGTAAAGTTGGCTTTCTTTCTCCCTATCCGATAGGGTTGTCCACTTCGATTTTTCCGAATCGCTCATTTCATCAATATTAACCTCTGGTACAATAGCCACGCCGTTGGGGTATGAGAAGCCTTTTTCGCTTACATCGCTTGCCCATGCAATAGCATAGCCATTTTCAAGAGCATGGTCAAAAACGCTCATAAATGCATCTAGAGGGAGATTGTGAACCTCGCCAAGCGCCCAGTTATCTGGAACCTCTATAATGAATTTTTCGTAAAATGGATGATGGGTGAAAGATGAGATGTAGATATAATCGTCGTAGTTTACTCCCAATGATTTTGCAAATGACTCAGGAGTGTAGTCTTTGCCATTGTAGTTGAAAGTCTTTGGAGTTTCGCCAAAGTAGGCATCCAGTATTCCATCAAAGCCTCTTTTCCATGCTGTAGAAAGTTTACGGTTTTTGTTTTCAATAACGGCATTAACGTAGGCTTTTGTAACTGCGTCAAGTTCGCCATGAACATTCATTTCCTCTCCATAGTTAAGTCCTGCAAAAATCTCTTCGGGAACAATTCCATATCTTTTAATTGATTCAACTACATCATAGAATGATCCCCCTCCAGCAAAATTTAGACTACCATGAAACCTAACATATTTGGTTGCCTTATCGGAGTAGGTGTTTCTTACAATGTACATTGGTGAGAGGTTAACCTCTGGCTTACCTTTCCTAAGGATATCGGACTCTATTAGAGCCAAACCCGAATAGCTCCAGCATGTTCCTGATCGATGTTGATTTTTTACCGAGGTATATTTAACCTCCAGTTTATCTTTTATATCATAGCCTTTTATAGATTCTTCGTTTTGTGCTGTTGCAGTAAGCGTTAAGGCTAGTGAAAAAGAGATTAATAAAATTAGGGCATTCAATTTTCTCATGATGTTTTTTATTTGGTTAATGAATTAGCTGTTGTTGAGCAAGTACTCAAGTTTGACTAATTTAAAACAATTCGTTTAATGGCTCTTCTCGTTTTTTAAACTTTCCCAGTAAGCAATAAAATTGTTTCCATTGATTTTTCTGTTTGGGTGTGAACGAGAGATGTTTGGGTTTGCCGTATCTCCTGAAATCTCAAAGCTAAAGACAAACCAATCATTGCTTTTTAAATCCAACCCACCAAAGCGTAGGTCGTTAAGGTAAATTTTACCATTTGTGTTTTCTACGGAGTAAAAACCCTTTGTGAACCGTTGTAGATCTTTCACATGGGGCGAAGTAGCATAATCGCCAAGTAGGTTATCATTCTTTTTTATGTATTTGTAATTGGGCAAACTTTTATCGAAAATACTTTGGTACCCGTAATTAAACCCTTGATTATCTTCAGCAACAATAAGCCAAATAAAATTTGTTAGCGGGAGAGGGGCAGTGATAAAACGATTGTAGGGGATGCCTTCCTGGTTTAATTGTGCGGTTACCCTTTTGTTAAGTATCTCCTTAACCGAAATGCTATAACCAAAGTAAGCGAATGAGAATGCTAGTACTGCAATGGATAGGATATTTCGTGCCTTGGATTTATTGGAGAAGAACAGTGCAAAGGCCATTGTTATTAGTATGGGAACCAAAAATAGCAAGTCAACAATGGGCATTGTATCGTAAGCAACCCTAAGTTTGCTGAAGGGCTCAAAAATCCCAGTACCGTAGGTGTTTAGGCAATCAATTGCAGAATGTGTAAGAATTGCTACCAAGGTTAATCCAATCCACTGCCAGGTGTCTTTACTTTTAACTAGTTTGGCAATTAAAAAGCCTAGTAAAGGCGAGATAATTAGCGCAAATAGTATTGAGTGGCTAAATCCCCTATGCATTAAAACAGAGGAAGCAGGATTAAACAGCAACGAGAATGCAGCATCAAAATCGGGAATATTACCTGCAATTGCCCCCCAGAGTAGGGCTTTATTGCCCTCTTTTTTACCAAGCATCACTTGTCCTGTGGCAGCTCCAATAATAATATGAGTTAATGAATCCATGCTATATTTTTATAACTTTGCAGCGCAAAAATAGTGCATTTACTTAACAATCCATTCCATATTTCGTTCATCCTTAAAAGTATAAAAAGTGAGAAAGCGCAAGTCAAACCCGTTACTAAATAATATTAGAATTACCGATTTTGCTGCAGAAGGCAAAGCGATTGCAAAGGTTGAAGGTAAAGTACTGTTTGTACCTTTTACTATACCCGGTGATGTTGTTGATGTTCAGATTACTAGAATGCGAAAAAGTTACATGGAGGGTTATGTTACGGCCTATCATGAGTTTTCTAAGGATAGAGTTGAACCATTTTGTGAGCATTTTGGATTCTGCGGAGGATGTAAATGGCAACATTTGCCATACCCAATGCAGCTTAGCCTTAAGCAAAAACAGGTGGTAGATCAGTTAACCCGTATCGGAAAATTAGAATTGCCCAAGGTAAATCCCATAATTGGTTCGGTTAACACAAGATACTATAGGAATAAGCTAGAGTTTACCTTTAGTGATTTCCGATGGCTAACCCATGATGAGATTGAGGGTAGTGAAGAAATTGTGCGGCTTCCAGCGCTTGGATTTCATGTTCCAGGGAGATTCGACAGAGTTTTTGAAGTAAATGCATGCTACTTACAGCCAGAACCTTCAAACAGCGTTCGTCTTGCTGTGGGTGCTTTTGCTAGGGAAAACGGATTCTCATTCTACAATATTAAAGAAGGTCATGGTTTTCTACGAAATCTAATTATAAGAACTGCTTCAACAGGTGATGTAATGGTTATCCTATCGGTTTTTGAGGATGATAGACCCAAAATAGAGGCTACGCTTAATCACCTTAGTCAAAAGTTTCCTGAGATAAACTCACTGATGTATGTAGTTAATCCGAAGGCAAACGATACAATAAACGATTTGGAGATTGTAACCTATAAGGGTAACGAATATATGATGGAGGAGATGGAAAGCGTTAAATTTAGGGTTGGACCCAAAAGCTTTTATCAAACCAATTCGCAACAGGCCTATGAACTTTACAAAGTGGTTAGAGATTTTGCTGCGCTTAAGGGTGACGAACTTGTTTACGACCTGTATACAGGAATTGGAACCATTGCCAACTTTTTGGCAAAGAGCTGTAAAAAAGTTATTGGGATTGAGTATGTGCCCGAGGCCATTGAGGACGCTAAGGTTAACTCTAGTATTAATGGAATAGAAAACACTTTTTTTACAGCAGGAGATATGAAGGATGTGCTAAATCCATCGTTTTTCGAAGGGCAAGGATATCCAAATGTTGTAGTACTTGATCCTCCACGGGCAGGTGCTCACCCTGATGTAATTAAGAGTTTGCAGGATGCCAAACCAGAGAAAATTGTTTATGTATCGTGCAATCCAGCAACACAGGCAAGGGATATCCAATTGCTTGGCGATGGATACAGGGTTACTAAGGTGCAGCCGGTTGATATGTTTCCGCATACCCATCACGTTGAAAATGTTGTACTTTTGGAAAGAGTTGAATAAATTTTAGGGATTTTAAGTTTAGTCGGGGCTAACAATAAAGATATCCTCGTCAGCTTTTTTCATTAAATACTGCTCACGAGCAAATTTTTCTAAGTTTTCGTTATTGGTTTGTAGTTCCTCAAGCCTATTTCTATCGTTTTTAATTTTTTCCATATAGTATTCTCTGTCTTGCTCGAGTTTCTTTATTCGCTTGTGCTCCCTGTATACATCAACCCAGTTGCTACTATCAAAAAGTAACATCCATAGAACAAAAATTGCAATGGTAAGAATGTACTTATTTCTTAACCATGGGGATACCTTTTTCCAGATTGATATTGCGTCCATTTATTAAAATGATTGTTTAACTAAAAGTTAAGCATGTTTTAAAGTATTGTAATCGATTTACAACCGATAGTGTAATCCTCTATCTACCCATAAATGTATGGATAATCTAATTATCATTAACCACTTTGATAGCTGCTTTTGAGTAATAGCTTATTTAAGAGATAGTAATTCACCCCGATAATAAGCGATTTAAATATATAATTCTTAACGGGCTAAATACCTCAATGGTAATTGAAGTTTTACATAGCAAAAATAGGGAAAATTGGCTCGTATTACAAAGGAGTATTCAGATTGTTACCCAGAAAATGATTGCAAAATTGTTGACATTTTTTTCGGTATTGGATTATTGATGCTGCTTGGAGTGTCTGTACCCGAAATTTTACTGCGCGTATTATTTTTTAAAACATTTCAAACCTTTTGCAGGTTAGTGAGTCAAAAATATGCGTTAGGATATTAACTTTGTTCTTAACGTTCTATACTGGCTTGATAGTTAGGGTGGTTTGTTTTTTTTTTATAGGTTTTGTTAATGGTTTGTTGGTTTGCCCCGGGGTGGTGCCCGGGGCTTTTTTTACTGTTTTTTATTCAGTAAATATTTTTGTACGCATCTAATTTCATTAAAGGAGTAGCTATCGCCTAGAGCCTCTTTTGCCGGGGTGAGCGTAAAATTGTTGGCCTTACTAAAGTATCTTGAAATTGCATCAACCTTTTCCTTTGCAACAACCTTCTCAACGTTTAATTCTCCCAGCTCAATGTATTTACTTAGATGATTATATACGGTTTGGGTAGTTATATCGCGCTCGGCGGCTATTTGCTCTATGCTTTTACCCTGGTTAAATAGGTTAAAACTAATGGTATGCGATTTTTCCTTTTTTTTCGGAATTTCTTCAACAACAAAATCTATACTCTGGGTATGCGGAAGTCCTTGCCTTTTTTTATAACCGTTAATTATGGTAAGCAGTTCAACGCCAAAGTCGGCTATTTTTTTCTTTCCAATTCCATTTATGGTTTTTAGCATTGTGGTGTTCTCTGGGAGCACTTCGCAAATTTCTACCGCAGAGCTAAGTTTTATAACCCGGTAAACTGGTACATCTTTATCTCTTGAAATGCTATTGCGCCATTCAATAATCTCTTTATAAAGTTCAGGATGTTTGGTGTGCGACCCATCAATATTTGTTTTAATACTTTTACTCTTTTTCTTTTTTTGCGATGATTCAATTGATGCTAAGGCTCTTGCCTTAGTATATCTGTTGGTGCTAAAACCTTTCTCACAAGCGCCAAAGCAGGCCAGCTTAATAGTTAGCATTTGGCATGCCTTCTCAGTTGCCTCCTTAATTTTTGAGGTCAACTCTTTGTTGTCGGTTTCAGAATCTAGTCTTCTAAGGTTTTGTAAGATGTTGTTTTCAACTTTTGGAGAGAAATAAAGAATAGCTTTATGGATACGTTGCTGTATTAAATCCGACTCTTCTACCTTTCCTTCGTTATGAGCAATTTTAATAATTTGAGCAATAAACTTTTCGCCAATTACACTAATATCTACCTTAAACTTATTAAGCATTTCGTCAAGGTTTATTTTAGTAGATGGGGAAATGCTTTTCTGGTTTTCGTTTACAATGCGTGAGATATAGTAAAGCTGCTTTTGGATTTCACCAAAGTCGAACATGTTGGCAATGAGTTCTTTTTGATAGTTATGCTTTGCGTCTGTTAGCTGTTGCTTATCGGGCTGATTCTGCTCAATTACACTGTTAAAGTTAACCACTGTACTATCGCTTTTAATTGCGCTATTTTCAATGGGCTTGCTTAACACTAAGCCTTCTAATGTTCGGCAGCGACTTAGTGCAACGTAAACCTGTCCGTGGGCAAATGCTGCGCTTGCATCAATTATGGCTTTATCAAAGGTTAAACCCTGACTTTTATGGATTGTAATGGCCCACGCAAGTTTAAGAGGATACTGCACAAAAGAGCCGGTCACGCTCTCTTTAATCTCCTTGGTTAAGGGGTCTAAGGAATATTTGGTATTTTCCCACATCAGTGGGGTTACCTCAATGGGAGAGTCGTCGTTTGGAGATTGAACGTAGATTGTTTCATCATCAATCGAAACGATTGTGCCAATTTTTCCATTGTAGAACTGCTTCTCGTACGTGGGGTCGTTTTTGATAAACATTACCTGAGCACCCTCCTTAAGAATGAGTTTTTCTTCTGTAGGAAATACCTGTTCAGGAAAATCGCCTTCAATATTTGCAGTGAATGTAAGCGGCTTTGATTTTATTGCATTAAGCTTTGATGTATTGATACTTTGTGCCTGATGGTTATGGGTGGTTAGGGTAATATACCCCTGCTTATCGTCGGGGTTAAAATCAGGGTTATATCTACTATTTAAAAGCTTAATAGCTTCGTTATCCAGGTTTTTATTCCTAACCATATTTAGCAGATTAATGAATTGGGTATCGCTCTGCCTAAAAATATGCTTAAGCTCAATGCTAATGTAACTGGTTTTCTGGAGGGCATTACTGCTAAAGAAGTAAACCGTGCTGTAGTATTCTCTGAGTATGCTCCATTCGCTATCGCGGGCAATAGGGGCGAGTTGCTGCATATCGCCAATCATTAGTAGTTGTACGCCGCCAAAGGGCTTGCTGGTTCTTCTAAATCGTTTAAGCACAGAGTCAATTCCATCAAGTAAATCGGCTCTAACCATGCTAATTTCATCAATTATAAGAAGGTCTAGGCTTCGTATTATGTTAATTTTCTCTTTACTGAAACGTTGTAGCCTACTGCCTCCCGCGCCATAGTTAGTATTACCATACTGCTGATTAGAGGTATTGGGTATTTGTGGACCGAATGATAGCTGAAAAAAGGAGTGAATGGTTACTCCACCCGCATTTATTGCTGCAACCCCTGTTGGCGCCACAATTATCATGCGTTTATGAATTTTTGTTTTAAGATTCCGAAGAAAAGTTGTTTTGCCCGTACCCGCTTTCCCCGTTAAAAAGATATTGGTACCAGTTTCTTCAACAAACTGATAGGCGAGCTCCAAACTATCGTTAATTTCAAGGTTCATTTTTAATGATTATATGTTTAACCATTTTGCGTAGCAATAAAAGTAGTGGTTTATCCTCAAAAAAATCAATATATCAAATTTAATTGATGATGTATATCCTTTTGCATACCGGTTATTTGAATGTTATGAAACGGTTTGCCGCTATTTTCATTATTACAGCTATATTTACTGATTATTGCTTTTAAGTAAGTTTACTAAATGGATTGTACTATGAAGAGTAAGGTAAATATTTTTCTGATTGTGTTACCATTTTTATTTCTTGCCTCATGCGAATGCTCTCGTAGGGAAAAGGTTCCTTTGGATGAGATAGATGTAACTGTTGAGGTTTTACGCTTCGATAGAGATTTATTTAGCATCAATACCGATTCTGTTCACGTTGGAGTTGAAAGGATGCAAAACCTATATGGCGATTTCTTTACTCTTTTTACTGAAGGAATTATTGGTATTGGAACACCCGGCGATGACGGATTTGAAATCTATTTAACCAGCTTTATTGAGGATAGGATGGTAAGCGAAACATACCAGAAGGTTCAAAGTGTCTTTCGAAATACTCAGGACTTGGACCTTGACCTAACCAACGCATTTAAGCGTTACAAATACTATTTTCCCAATAAAGAAGTGCCTGTGGTTTATGGCTTTGTGTCGGGGTTTAATAATTCAGTAATTATTGCCGAAAATGTTTTGGCCGTTGGGTTCGACAGGTACTTAGGGCGCGATTGCGAGTACTATACCTTACTTGGCGTACATAAATATTTGCAGTACAATATGCATCCAAAGAAAATTCCTTCTGACCTAATTCGTTCATGGGGATTTGGCGAGTTTCAGTTTAACGACTCAATCGATAACCTGCTGAATAATATGATTTACGAAGGAGCCCTTATGTACTTTACCAAGCAACTTTTACCCCAACAGTCCGATAGCCTCATTTTTGGATTTACACCAGAGCAAATGAAGTGGTGCCAGCGCAATGAAAAGGAAATGTGGGCTTATTTGGTTGAGCATAAGCTGCTTTTTAATACCGATGCTTTCATGGTTAATCAGTACGTAAGCGATGCGCCATTTACAATCAATTTCTCAAATGATTCGCCTGGTAGGGCAGCTGTTTGGTTAGGATATAGGATTGTATCGGAGTTTATGAAGCGTAATCCTGATTACACCCTTGAACTGCTAATGGAAGAAAAAGATTACCAGAAAATTATGAATAGAGCAAGGTACAATCCTTAAAGTTGTAAAGGATATAAAATGAAAAGCTCGCAAGGGGGGGGACATTTCCTTTGCGAGCTTTTGGTTTTTCTAGACTGGAGAAAAAAAACTTGGAACAAAAACAAATCACTATTAAGATGATATCAGGGAAGTAAAGGTTGCGTTAGATAACGGAACCTTGACGAAAAGTGAATTGAAAAGACAGGAGTGTAGAAAACGAACTCAATATATTGACTGTTTCGTTAAGTTCTTGGATTCAGGGGTTTAAATTAAAGTTTTGCTTAACGGCTGTTGGTATGTTCACTTTGCCCAACTCGTCCTCTGTTTTCGGCTGTAATCCTTGCCTGTAGGGTGTAATCAAAGGTGCCTTAAGGCTAGTCAACAATTAAAGTTCCAGTTTTTATTGTTTTTTTTAAGTAAACTAAGGAATACATGTAAAGCCCATTAGATAAAAGGGAGGTGTTGATTTTGGTGTGCGGACTATTAATTTTGAGATTTCTTAAAACACTATCTTTTATTTTTAAAGCATAAGTTTGTCCTGTCCCAGGAGGATTATGTGACGACCCAGAAACTATTGTCCACATTTTTGTTGTATCAACAATAGGTTCATAGTCTTAACCATTGGCTAGTTTTTCTGCAAAAAACTAATAGTAATATAAAATATGCCTTTTTCATCCGTACAAAAGTTTTATATTATTAATCAATGTAGTTTAGTAAATGCTGTCGGCTTCGGCTACCCTTCGACTTTGCTCAGGGCAGGAAGCTCAGCCTAGCTGTTAGCCTGAGCATTCTAAGATAAAGCCAAACATTTAAGCGCTTAATTTCACAAAAGGTTCTTCTCTGTTAACAACCGTAAAAATTCTTAGTACTAATTTGTTTATGATTGGTCTAATCATGGGTGTTTCATATTTACACCTTTCTGTAAAGGTGAAAAAAAGTTATTTATCAGAGCGTGAGAGATTAAAAGTTAGATATAAAAAAGGTGAGGCATGCAGTTAAACAGTCTGCATGTTGCATATAATTGCGGAATCTACAGTGGAGAGTACAAAAGTAAAGGGAGTACACTTTACATCAAGGGTATTGATAGTAAAGTAGTGTGCTCCCTTATTTGATATAAAACCTATTTCTTAGAGAACAACGAGTCGATTATTCCATCAAAGGCATCAACTGCGGCTTTGTTGCTCTGGCTGTAAACGCTAAGGCCTTTATCGGCAGCCTCGCCAACCTCTGCAATAAGCGGAATTTGTCCAATTAAGGGCACACCCAGCTCTTTTGCCAAACGTTCGCCACCACCCTGACCAAATATATAGTATTTCTCATCGGGATGCTGGTTTGGTGTAAACCACGACATATTTTCGATTATCCCCATAATTGGTATGCCTAAATCCTTGTTGTTGAAAAGCGATGCGGCTTTACGGGCATCATTAAGCGCAATTTCCTGAGGAGTAGTTACTATTAGTGCGCCATTAAGCGTTAACTTTTGCAAAGTTGTTAGCTGTATATCGCTAGTGCCAGGAGGGAAATCAATAATCATATAGTCAATATCGCCCCATTGCGTGTTCTCAAAAAGTTGGGTTAGCGCATTGGCTGCCATTGGCCCACGCCAAACCAGCCCTTGGCTTGTTTTAACGAAAAACCCAATGGACATAATTTTCACTCCATATTTTTCAATGGGAATCATTACTTCCTTCTCGCCATCGCGGATTACCTCTGGATGAGCATCCTCAATGCCAAACATACGGGGTATTGATGGTCCAAAAATATCGGCATCAACCAGAGCCGTTTTGTATCCATTACGGGCTAATGCAATGGCTAAATTTGCCGATACGGTTGATTTTCCCACACCACCTTTTCCGGATGCAACGGTAATAATATTCTTTACACCGTGTAGGTCTAGCTTTTCAAAACCTTCCATTTTACTTTATTTTTAGCTGTTTGTTTATAATTTGTTTTTACTCGTTATAAGCGCCCGAAGGTATTTGAAATCTTGCAGGTAGCCATAACTTTTTTTTGATTTTATTATGATAAAATTCCAATCAATCTTATGCACCCATGGGCTAGTACTATCAATAATGGCAACAATACTTATTTAAACTTTAGAACTCAAAGCCCTTTCGAGCCTCTACTCCTTTGTTATAGTAGTGCTTTATCTCTTTCATTTCGGTTACTAAATCGGCAATCTCAATCAGTTCGGTAGGGGCGTAGCGCCCTGTTAGCACAATTTCAATCGATTTAGGTTTTTCTTTAAGCAACGATACTACGCTGCCAATTGGGAATAGTTTATAGTATAGCGCAATGCAAATTTCATCGAGAATTACAACGTTATACTCATTGCTTTTCACTATTGATGTAACCTCGTTTAGCCCATCAATGGCAACTTTTATATCCTCATCGGTTGGCTCGTGTTCTATAAAGCAATCGCGTCCGTACTGCTTGATTACTATCTCATCAAATCGCTTCAACGATTCGAGTTCTGAGTAGTGCATTCCCTTAACAAATTGACCAATAAACACCCGTTTTCCTGCGCCAACTGCTCTAATTGCCAAGCCTAGGGCTGCAGAGGTTTTCCCTTTTCCGTTTCCGGTATAAAGGTGGATGTATCCCTGGTTTCTAGTGTTGTCTTGCATAGTATTAAATTGTTTAGCTGAAGAGTTGAGTGCATTTACTGTACGGAAGGCCAACAACAACATGGTTGTCTTTTACTCCTCCGTATTTTCGCGATTCGGGACAGCCAAATGAGATACTCATATTGGCCGACTTAAACGTGGTTATGAACACATTACCACAAACCGACAGGAACGAGAAAGATTTTACAATGGGGAATTCATTGGTTTTAAGAATATAATCTCTCGAAAGGTTCATTAACTCTTTAGGGTTGATATAGAGGATGTACAAATCAGGTTGAATCTCTTTTTCCAGCTGCTCATCAATTCCCATAAGGATATTGTGAATTGGGGTGTTCATTTTAGGGATTTCACTAAGTGCCCGCTTAGCCGTTTGTAGCGCTATTCCATTTTCTGTTGAAAGGTGTTCGGCCATCTCTTTCTCATCTAATAGCAACCCCATGCTTCTTCTTCCTCCCATGCAGATAAGGTTTTGGGGGTCAAATAGGAGAGGGGTTTTAAAGGCATCGTTAACTGCTTCGCAAAATCTTATGGGTTTAATGGGCGAGTATGCAACCTCTTTATTGTAGTTTACCTTTAAACCCATGCATTTTGAACCAAACCTCCTTTTTAGCTCTGATATCATTGAGGATTTTGTTTTTTATGTTTAGCTATGGCTTTACTAACATCGGCCATGGTAAAGTTGTATCTTCTTCGCAAGTGTCCTAGTCTTTTAGAGGACAAGTTTTGCGGAATATTAAGCTCATTACATAGGTATGAACTTGGTATGTTGTACTTATTGGCCACATAATTCAAGGTGTAGGTACCCTGTACCTCATACTCCTCTACAATAGTGCGATTTTTTTGTTGAGGAACTTTTTCCTCTTTCAGTTTAGTTTCCTTTACTTGCTGTTCCTGCCTAGGAACTACTTCATGATTGGTATCGGGGATTGGAGCTAATTCTTGTTCACCTGGAAATGAGGAAGTTCTATTTATTCTGTTTCTGTAGTTGTGCTCGTGGTACACTTGTGTGGGTGTAATAAAAAATGCAAAAAAGAAGAACAGAATTCCCAATGCAATGATTAAAACGTTAAAGGCTATCCTTGTTCTTTTATTTGGTATAAGCCTTCGGAAGAGGCACAGTATCATATTCCAGTGAAAAATTATGTGAAGCACAAGGAAAAGAATAAATACAAGGCTAATGATAAGGTGAATAGTTCCCCATTGGTGCCTGTCTAATCCTAAGTATAGTAAGTTTGTATTTCCACCGTAGAGCAAGTTTCGATTTTCGCCAGATATAAGAACGTACTTAATGAGTAGTCCAACACCTGCCATTGCTGCTAGGAGTAGGAACAATATAATATCAATGCAAATGTTCAGTTTGGGCTTATCTTTTAATATTGATTTTTTTGTACTCATGGTAGATTTATTTTATGGTGGCTCGTGCAATTCTGTTAAGCTTGCCTTTCAGCATTTGGCGCCTAATAGGACTCAGCTTATCAATAAATAGAATTCCCTCGAGATGCTCATATTCGTGCTGAAAAATTCGGGCCTCAATACCCGATAGTTCTCTTTCAATTGGCTCCAGTTGCTCGTTATAGTACTTTACAACTATTTTATCGGGGCGTTCAACATCTTCAAAAATCTCAGGTATGCTCAAACAGCCCTCGTTAAACCAATTCTCGTTCTTACTTACAAATAGGATTGTTGGATTAATAATTAGGTGCTTAAACTTATCTACAGTATCATCATCATTAGCTAAAGGGCCTGAGTCCATTATAAATATTCGTTTAAGCAATCCAATTTGGGGCGCAGCAAGGCCAATACCTCCCTCTTTTGCCAACGTATCAAAAAGATTTGTTGACATACCCTCTATGTCCTCGTCGCTTTTAACTAGTGCAGAATGCTTACGAAGTACTTTCGCCCCATATTTTTCAACTTTTATGAGCATGGTCTATCGGTGTTTTCGGAGGTAAAACTTTTTCGTGTCAAAGGTGAGTTCTTCAATTTTTTTCTCCTCAATTAATTTCTTCACCACATCAAAGGTTGCATTGTTCTTTTTAAGTAGCTCATTCAGGGTGTCCTCCCTAAGTGGATGAACAGCGCTGATGTTAAGTATATCATCAATTGCATTACCTGTATATCCTGTATTTGTGCCTTCGAAACCAAGGATAAGTTCAGTATTTAACCCTTTATTTATAAAGATTTGGTATGCTTGGTTTATAGCGTCTGATGTGGCAGCTTTTACCGTTTTAATGGCAGGAGGACGAGTGGGAATTGAGATGTAAACCCTTGATGGATTCACCCTAAAGATAAAATCAGCGGTACGAACGTGGTCTTCTGGTGTGTCGTTCACATTGTGAACCAGCATTGTTTCTGATACCAATAAGCCCTTGTACTGTTTAGAGAACTGAATAATACTATTCAACACCCTTTCTAGGTCTAAACTTGGATGAGGTCTGTTTAGGCTTTTCCATATTTCCTCTTTGGTGGTATCTATTTTAATCGAAACCCAATCGGCTTCCATTAGGTCGTCTCTTACCTTCTCGTCCCAAAGAAGCGAGGCATTAGTGATAACCGCAATAGGAATATTGAACGACTTTAGCAACCGAATTGTATTACCTATTTTAGCATCGAGGGTGGGTTCACCATTTGCAACAAAGGTTAGGTAATCAGGTTTACAGTTATCGTCGAGTTTCTTGAGCAGGGTTGCAACCTTTCTGTGTATTAGCAAAGGTTCGTACAGCTCTTCTCGTGTATCGCTATACCTTTGTTTTGTCCCAACCTGGCAGTATATGCACGAGTAAGTACATACTTTTTGCTTTGGAATATTGTTAATTCCAAGGCTCATTCCTAAACGGCGCGAGGGTATGGGACCAAAGGCTATCATGCTTTAGGTATGCTTACTTTATTCCAAATCAATTTTAACTCTTTGCTTAATGGCGATTCGGGTGCCCATTCTAAAATGCTTTTGCAATTAACCATTGCATCAACAAATACTGGGTCAAAGGGCAGTCTGCCTGCAATTTCCACACCTAAATCGGCGCACCTTTTCTCAATCTGAGAAGACATATTGGTGTTTAGGTCAAATTTGTTGATTAGCACCCACGCCTTTAGGTCGAATTTGCTTACAAGTTCAAGGGTTCTTTCCAAATCGTGTAGTCCCGATTTAGTTGGCTCGGTTACAACCAAAACATTATCTACCCCTGTAATAGATGATATTGCTGCACAGCCAATACCCGGAGGGCCATCGATAATGATGTTTGTTAGACCATTACTTTTTGCAACAGCCTTGGCCTTGTCGCGAACCATATTGACTAATTTTCCTGAGTTTTCTTCGCCTGGAGCTAATCGTCCGTAAACCATTTTGCCATTGCGGAAGGTGCCCGAATACATGCGGCTTTTGTCGTTATCTATCATGGTTATTGCCTCGCAAGGGCAAACCCTGTAGCAAAGTTGACAACCATCGCATGTGGTTTCTGATATCTCAATCCGACCATCAATAAGGTGGATGGCATCAAAACGGCAGTAATCCTTACATATACCGCAATTTGTGCAAATTGCGTAATCAATTACGGCAGTTTGACCTGCAATGTATACTTGTTCCTCCTCGTGGGTTGGGTTAAAAATTATGTGTAGGTTAGCGGCATCTACATCGCAGTCGGCAAGTAATACGTTTTTTTCTAACGTTGCAAATGCTGCGCTAATGCTGCTCTTCCCAGTTCCTCCTTTACCGCTAATTATTGCTAATTCCATACTTTTGATTTATTTCTTTGAATATTTTTAGTAGTTGTTCTTGCAGTTCGGGTTTCGATTCCGCAATAATTTCGCCCTTTGAGTAGCTTGCTGCAATCTCCTTGTCGAATGGGATCTCCATAAGAAGAGAAATACCATTCTCTTTTAGATAGCTATGTACCTTATCGTCGCCAAGTCCTGCGCGATTTATAATTACGCCATAGGGTATGTTCATAGTTTTTAGCGTTTCAACCGATTGCTTTAAATCGCTTAAACCAAAAGGTGTGGGCTCTGTAATCAGTATTACGTAATCAGACTTTGCAACGGTTTGTATAAAAGAGCATGAAGTGCCCGGAGGCGAATCGAAAAGAATAATGTGATTATTTCCCGCTTCACTAATTCCCCTTTTTATTAATTCTACAGGAGAATACACTCCTACGCGAGCTCTGGTTTCAACAATTTTTGTTTTATCGGTTATACCAAAGGTATTTATCTTGCCAAGAGAAACATCCTTTTCGGTAATTGCTCCAAATTCGCAAGCATAGCTACATGCACCGCAGCCGTGGCATAAATCTTCCATTACCTTAATTACTTTTGCTGGAGGAATAATGAATATGGCTTGGTAACTGCAATATTCATGGCACTTACCGCAGAATGTACACTTCGACTCATCAATTTCAGGAACCCGTATGGTAACGTCGGTTACGTTTTGGAGATTTCCAGAAAAGAAGATGGTATCATTTGGTTCCTCAGCATCACAATCCACGAGCGTTACCTCATGGTTACGCTTCTGAAGGGTATAGAAAAGGCTAGTTGATAAGAGCGTTTTCCCTGTTCCACCTTTACCGCTTGCTATGGCAATTTTTATTGGTTTAATATCAGTCATATTTTAGTCTTGTATCCTCATCGACAAGAGTGCCCTTTATAGCCTCTTTATAGAATGAGGAGTTCCATGTATTTAAGTTAGAATGAGTAGTAAAGTATTTCTGAGGAATTGGATGAGTTCCCAAAATCACCTTTAGCCCAAATTTCTCGGGAATAAATTCAGAGAAGTGTTTCAATCGGGGGCAAGGGGGGTAGCCTACAAGTAGACCAGTGGCGAGATGAACGTGAGTTACTCCGTTCTTTTTCATCTCCTCGGGGGCGTATTCAATATTTCCACCAGGGCATCCTCCGCAGGTAGTGTAGCCGGCAAGTTCAACATCCATCCCTTTATAAATGGCAAAGGCTCCCTCACGATTTTGAAGTGAACGTAAACATTTTCCACCCGCACAGGTGTGATAGCGGTCGCAAATTATAATTCCAATTTTTACTTTTCCCATAATTGAGTTTTTTTGTACTAAAAATGTGTTTTAGCTGAAGCTATGTACAACAAAATCATCTTTTTTAACCTCAAGTATTTCGGCAATTAAGTCGCACTTTACCATAAGTAGAAAGAATATCCGAGGGTCCTTCGTATCTAACAATCCCTCCAAGTTTCCTTGTCCTTTGGATATGATTAAATCTGCTGAGTTGTATATTCTCAAAAACTCATCGCTGCAATGACTTAGGATGGTCGATGGTGCATCGTAACCATTGGAAATAACATTGGCAGAACAGTGCATATTTACCTGATTGGCATCATCCATGGTTACATCGTTTAATACTGGGGCACCCTTAACAGCATAGGTGATATTCCCATGCTGAGTGGTTTCAATAAACAGCTTGTCGAAGACAATCTCCCCAGCATTATCACCTAGATATAAAACCTGTTTTGCCTTGAGTAGTCCTTGCTTAAGTTCTTTTGACTTATCAATTGCAAAATTGCTCTGTAGTACACTATCTATGGTTTTGTGGATATCAAAACTTGTGCTGGCTCCGTAATCCATTATGTTACCAGCAATGGCTAATTTAAGGGCCAGGTTAAATGGATTATTAGATTCTATCACCTTTGGTTTCCACTCGTCGTATAGTTCCAAAGCAATCCTATTGCTATCCTCTTTTTCTTGGCTAAAAGGGTCTTCCATACCAATTAATCTACAAAACGTTCTATTGAGATTGCGCTGGATTTCTGGCGCAAAATTGGTGTAGTTGCCCTTAACTATATGGTTGAAGAAAGAGAGGAAGAATCCTTGGTGTCTTTCGCTTACGTTATATTTTTCGAAAAGGCGCTCGTAGGTCCTTAAAAAACATTTAATACACCTTTCATCAACCATAATGCTATTGCCTATTTGTTGCAACCATGACTGTGGTTCTCGTCGTGGTCACAGTAGTTTGCGCTTAACTCCAACTTGTCCTCAATGAAATTGGTTACCAATTCCTTTGGATTAATTAGTGGAGCACCAATAAAAACATTAATTTTTTGTTCATGGAATAGCTGAATAGCTTTTTGCCCCATTCCGCCTGCAATTACATCGGTAGCACCAAGTTCAGCAACCCAGCGAGGGTAAACTCCGGGCACATGCTCCGGGGGAGTACGCTCTTGAATATCAGTAATTTCTCCATTAACTACTTTCACAATAGCAAAAGTCTCGCAATGTCCAAAGTGTGCGCAAAGGATTCCTCCTTGTAGCGGAATAGCAATTGTTTTATTCATATATAATTTTTTGAGTAAATCTTGTAAAGACGAGAGCATATAAAGTGTATGTGCTTTTCGCCTTTACAAGAAATGATTAATAATTAGAAACCACCCCTAAATCTGTTTTGCATTCCAAATCCGCGATTTGGGCCACGGCCACGACCTCTTCGGCCAAAGCCAAAACCTCTACCGAAGTCTTGATTCTGTATTTCTTCTTCGGTGCTTTGCGATTTTTGGTTTGCACCATAATTAGTGCATTTTCCCATTCTGCGGCCAGTCATTGGACCTTGTCCGGCTGGCCCTCTTTGATTAAAACCTGGCATATTACCTCCTGTTTAATTGATTAATAAATTGTGTTAAGTTGTAAAAGTAAAAGTTAGTATCGGTGTGTTACTCTCCGCTTTTCAAACGCTTACCAAGGCCCTTGCCACATCCGGTTTTGCGCTTTTTACCCATACCTTTACCTAGTTTATTCAACTTCTCATTATCAGAAGTTTGACTGCATTCGCCCAAATGGCGACCTGTTTTAGCGCCTTTTCCTTCGGGACCTGTTCCATCGAGTTTAGGCATAATTTATTTGTTTTAATGGTTTAGCATTTCAATTACATCTGTAATTGTTTTGCTTTGGTCTTTTACTACAATCATCTGTATTTTAAGACTATCAACGAGCGATTTAATTTTCATTCCAAATTCTCCCGACACTATTTTCCCTACATTTTTCGAAGCAACAAGCTGAACTGATGCTGGCCCTGCACCATTCTCTACTTCTTTGTTTGGGTTTGGAATAAATTCGGTGGATTTGGTTTCGGTATCGTAAATTACGAAATGTGAGCAACGTCCAAAACGCTCGTCAACTTTAGAGTCAAGCGTATTTCCGGTGGATGTAATAGCAATTTTCATTTTCTAGTGTTTTGTGTTATTTTTATTTTCTTTTCATACGTGTATTGCATTTTGGGCAAACCTCTTGGCTACAGGGAACTCTTTGCTGATGCTGAATTTCATAGCCACAATTTGAGCAAATGCACATATTATGATTATCAACAAAATCTGCAGTGCTGGTTGTTTTATCATCAACATCAAAACTTGATATTGTGTTTTTGCCGCACAAAGGGCAGGCAGATGTTTCAACTTCCCTGAAAGGATTATTAAAGTAGCATTTACAGCTATGGCATTGGTGCCAGTCGCTATCGAAATAGACCTTACCACCCTCAATGGATATTTGGAGCCCTTCAACAAACGCCTTGGCAATTTTTTGTCGTACCCTAGCGTATATTCTTGTAAAGGTTGGTCGCGACACGCCCATCATAACAGATGACTGGTGATGGTTATACATGTCGTAATCGCATAGCCGAAGAGCCTCATATTCTTCAAAATGAAGTATTATTGGTTCCTGAATCGGCTGCTCTTTAGCCTCGTGACCATAGGGTTTGAAACCCTTTACTGATGGAGGATTAAGCACTTTCCTTATTTTTCTAACTCGTGGCGACATACTTGTATAATCAAATGTTCACTGCAAATGTAGTGAACATATGTTCATTCCGCAAGTTATTTCTCCAAAAAGTTTAAAATAAACAGGAAAAGTAATTTTGAGTGTTAATATCCCATGTTTTACGCAATTGTACTTCTTAAAACTTTGCTGGTAAAATTCATATTGGTATAAATTAGTAACGCTTAAAATTTAATGTAAAACGGATAGTTTTTGGGTATGGTGGATTATAGAATACAACTCTGTAAATGGCAAAGGACGAGTCATATAAAAATTACCCGGCTTTTACATGTGCATAATGATATAATAAACTCTTAGATTTCAAGAGCCATTTAAGGAGTAAGAGTATCCGTATTTTATTAGAAATAAACGGGAGAACACAGTTTGTTATATTGCCGGAAAATAGGGGTTAGCTGCTGTATGCAATATGAAAATTATCAATGCAAAAATAAGCTGGTACATTCAGGGCAGACTCGCTGCTGACTGATGAGGATAAAGTAAAGATAACTTTAGTTGAACCGCTTAACGATGTCAAATCAAAAAATGTCCATTTCTCAATTATATACGGTTTTTCCTCACGATAATCAGCTAAATAAAACTCGCTGGCATTAACTACCTCATTGTTAATATCGTATCCAGTTGCTGTTATCATAAACCAATCACCTTCCTCAAAAGGTGCTGTAAATTCGTCACCGTTAAGCAAAAAGTTACGGACAAGGGCAGTATTTGTTACCCATACTGACATTGGCATTCCCACGCTAGCAAAAAACATTATGGCGCTCTCCTCATTAACGTGAACAACTGAGTATGTATTCAGCGGATTACCCCCCTTGCTTAGGTAGGCACAAAAGGCACTATCGTAATCAGCCGCTGCAGTATCGGCTATGTTTGAATAGGCAAAACCCTCCCAGTATACTTCTCCTTCGTTCTCTTCATAATAGTTATTGAAAGCTACAGACCAAAATATATAACTACTTATTCCATCTTCCCCATTCCAATATGTTTCGGGTGCAAGATTTACTTCGCTAAAAGTGATAACTTCCTCAAAATATGATTCGCCCTTTTTCATACATGAACTTAATGACAAGATTGATACAGCCATTGCGATTATTCTAAATTGATTAAAGTGTACCATAAGTTTTAGTAGTTTAATGATTAAGCAATTTTCTCTTTAGGTCTTAAGGTCAGGAAATTAAAAACATAGAAAACCGACAAGGCAAAGTTAAAAATTTATACAATGTTCAGTGTATTTAAGACAATAATATGGTTGGTTTAGTATGTGTTAATAGTGCTTGTTTAGCTAAACAAGTCCTTTTGGGCGTAGGTCAAAAGTTAGGAACTCGATACTGCGATAGTTCTATTAAACTATTTAAGCCATTTTTCATTGATTTGAAATCATTAATTTGATGGATGACGGTTGCTTGAGTAGTTTAAATAATGGCTGTTGCATTAACTATCAGCTTGCAAATATCCTCAGGGCACTCAGTTGAGGCGTCAACTACCGTTACATTGGTTAAGTTCCACTGTTGCTTTACTTGGTTAACAAAAACATTGCGAATCGAGAGCACAATTGGGCCATTGTGCGTGTTAAGCAAAGTTGATAAATCGTCAGCCCAGAGTTTTCCTTCTAGCTCAAATTTCCCTATTTCATCAATAAAAACAACCGCATTAGCTTGGATGTTTTTTAGTGAACTTTTCCCTAAGCTTATGGCTGTTGGATTGAAATAGAACGAATGGAGCTGTAACCACTCCTTTGTTATGCGGTCACAAAGTAAGATTGATTCTTTTTCAGGTAATGTTACTAGTTTAAATCCAGAGCGTTGTTTGTCATTACCCCAAAGCCCCTCTGCAATAAAGCCGGCTAGGGGTACTCTTCCTTTTTCAAGAAGAGCAATCATCTCTTTCAGAAAAGTGGTTTTTCCACTTTGTCTGTCGCCAGTAATAATAAAAATTTGATTGGGGTAAACTTTATTGCTTTCATAGGTAAAATGAGTAAACATTTTCTCAATTAGCGGGATTGGCTGAAATAGTTTTCTGGTATCTTTCCTTAATGTTGTAAGCAATTGTGGTAAAACTTGGTGTGCTTGATGATATGATTTTGCTAAGGGTGAAAATTTGCTGTGGCTAAAATGCCTTGACACGCCCTTGCTCATCATTTCAATGCTTATGCATGCAAATGAAACTAGTACCACTGATGCTCTTACAAGGATTATTAGGGAACTCTCGAGTATTTTGTAGACCTGAACTGACGAACCATCTTTACCCAGCTGGATAAAAACAGAAGAGATAACTGAAATAATGATAATAGTAATCCAAAATGTTGGCCTCGACATTAATTGTCTGACCCTTCCATACCTTAATAGACAAAGCATTAAATAAAGTATTCCGCCAGAGAGCCAGTAAATAGGATTGACATAGTTTTTTATGAAGATAAAAACCACAAGCCATGCTATATGAAATAGCAAAAATATAATTCCACCCTTATAACCACTTGGGTTTAGTGGTTTAAAACCATTCGCTTGCTTAATAAGCCTAATGTTATCTACATTGATTTTTGATTTTATTCTATTGCCCCCTTTGAAGCCCGTGTAGGCAGCAAAAGCACCAATTATGAAATAGATAAGGATAAAGAGTACAACTGGTACTAAATAGCTGTTCGATTCGGTTATGCCAGTTAAGATAGGAATGTTAAAAATAGATTTATAGGCTTCAATAATATCGACACCATAAATCATAATTAACCTAAAAAGTTTAAAGGCTAGGACTGAAAGTAGGGCTAATCCTCCACCAATTGCATAGCCAATAATATTAGTTCCAGCCAACATTACGCCCAATTCCATTAGTAATCCTTCAATTGTAATACCTAACATTGGCGAAAGGATTACAGGGCTTGGGGAAACGGTTTTAAGTGCTGCACAAACCAATGCTGCCCGCCAAAACACGCCTTGCCCGCCAAAAACTCTAACTCCAGAAACAAGGATTATTACACCCAATGCAGAAAGAAAGGTCCCTGCAACCATCGGGACGCCCACATTATGGAGTAGGCTTCCCGCAACAATCTCAAAAGCACCCCATATGCTACCTAAAATTGTTGCTGTTTGCCAAGGATTGTTTTGCTGGTGCATTTATCCTAAGATTTACTGGTTAAAATAAAACGCCAAAGTGGGGTATTTATTACTCCAAGCACTTTGGCGTTTGTTACGTAAATAACTATTTACTAGCGTAAAGTTCAATAATTTTAAGCATCACCTCGGTTGCCTTTATCATGCTGTTAACAACAACATATTCCTGTTTACCGTGAAAGTTTTCGCCGCCGGCAAATAGGTTTGGACAAGGTAACCCCATGTAGGATAGGCGTGCTCCGTCGGTTCCGCCACGTATTGGTTTTACATCTGGCTTAACACCAACCAATTTCATTGCCTCAACAGCAGTATCTACCACGTGCATTACGGGCTCAACCATCTGGCGCATGTTGTAGTATTGGTCCTTTACCTCAAGGGTAACAACGCCTTCGCCATATTTCATGTTGATAAATTCAGCAACTTTAGCAATGTATGCTTTTTGCGCCTCAAATTTTTCGCGGTTATGGTCGCGAATAATGTATTGGAAAGTAGCATTCTCAACCGAGCCATCCATTTTAATAAGATGATAGAAACCATCATATCCTTCGGTATGCTCAGGTCTTTCATTGGCAGGTAGGAGGCTGTTAAACTCCATGGCCACATGGAGTGAGTTTATCATCTTATCCTTGGCGTAACCTGGGTGAATATTACGTCCCTGAATAGAGATTTTTGCGCCCGCAGCGTTAAAGTTTTCGTACTCCAATTCGCCAATGGCTCCGCCATCGAGGGTATATGCAAAATCGGCATTAAATTTCTTCACATCAAAATGGTCAACTCCACGACCAACCTCCTCGTCAACAGTAAATCCAATGCGGATTGGCCCATGCTTAAACTCAGGGTTGCTCATCATATACTCAATGGCAGTCATAATTTCTGCAATGCCCGCCTTATCGTCGGCACCCAGCAAGGTTGTACCATCGGTAACTATGAGTGTTTGTCCCTTGTAGCCTAGGAGTTCTGGAAATTCTTTTGGCGATAGCGTAACATTTAAATCCTTGTTAAGAATAATTTCAGAACCATCGTAATTCTCGATAAAACGGGGCTTAACATTTTTTCCGCTCATATCGGGGGCGGTATCAACGTGAGCAAGGAAACCAATGGTGGGTACCTTTTTATCGATGTTACTTGGTACAGTTGCCATTACGTAACCGTATTTATCAATAGTTGCATCCTTTAGCCCCAAATTCTTTAATTCTTGAACCAGTAGGTTTGAAAGGTCAAGCTGTTTTTTGGTGCTGGGAAAGATATCAGAAACGGTATCATCGGCTTGTGTGTCGATTTTCACATAGCGTAAAAATCGGTCGAGTAATAATTTTTCGTTTATCATAACTTATATGTTTTAATTAATTATGCTTAAAGATGAAAACTGAAGACGGTAAGCTAAAACAAGATAGTTTCTTTCCGCCTTCAATCTTCAAAAAGCATTACTCCTTTTCTGGTTTTGCCCTAAGCGACTCCCAAATTAGGTAAGCACATAGAAGTAGGAACATACCTAGTCCAAGAACCTGAGCAGGGTTGGATTCAAACCACTCATTATTAACAAAGTTAATGCCACCAAACTTAAGCATTGCACTAATAACGCCCATTAAAGCTCCACCAGCAATAAACCCTGATGCGATTAGCGTACCACGCTCACGGCGAGATTGATTAAGTTTTGCGTCCTTGCTACGAGTAGCAACAATGTGAGCAATAACTCCACCTATAAGTAAAGGTGTGTTAAGCTGAAGTGGTATAAACATACCCAATGCAAAGGCTAGAGCGGGAACATTAATCATGGTAAGAATTAGCGAAAGTATTGCACCTGCACCGTAAAGTAGCCAAGGTGCTGGTTTTCCGCTCATCATAGGTTCAATTACAGCAGCCATAGCGTTTGCTTGGGGAGCAACTAGGGCACCTTCGCCCGTAAAGCCGTAGGTTTTATTAAGTAGAATAATAACCCCACCCACAGTAGCTGCAGAAACAATTGTTCCTAAAAACTTCCAGCTCTGCTGCTTGTAGGGCGAGGAGCCAAGCCAGTAACCAATCTTAAGGTCGGTAATAAATCCACCTGCCATCGATAAGGCCGTACAAACAACACCACCAATAATTAGCGCAGCAACCATTCCGCTTTCGCCAGTTAAACCTGATGCAGAAAGAATTAGTGATGCTATAATTAGCGTCATAAGAGTCATTCCGGATACAGGGTTTGTGCCTACAATAGCAATTGCGTTTGCGGCTACCGTTGTAAATAGAAATGCGATTACCATAACTATTGCTAGTCCAATTAGGGCGTGAGTAAGGTTGTGAACAACGCCAAACTGGAAGAAAATAAAGATTAGGATTGTGGTTGCAAGAATACCAAAACCAATAATTTTCATTGGTAGGTCTCGTTGGGTACGTAAAACCTCCTTATCGGGACCACCCTTACGTCCAACGGTTTCTGAAACTGCAAGACCAATAGCCTGCTTAATAATTTTCCACGATTTAATAACACCAATAACCCCTGCCATGGCAATGCCACCAATACCAATAGGGCGAATATAGTGTTCGAACATCTGTTCAGCACTCATATTGCCAATTAGGTCCATTGCATTGGTTCCAACAGCAATCGTCATTCCATCGGCAAAATAGTTAAGGAAGGGAATAAAAACAAACCAGCCAACAAAAGAGCCAGCACAGATTATTGCCGCATATTTAAGTCCAATAATGTAACCCAAACCAACAACGGCAGCACCAACGTTTATCTTAAAAACCATTTTAGCCTTATCGGCCATTAACTCACCAAATGGGATAACCCTAGTTGTGAAAACCTCGCTCCACCATCCAAATGTTGCAATGATAAAATCGTATAAACCACCAATTAAACCGCTCAACAATAATAGTTTAGCTTGACTTCCACCTTTTTCGCCCGATACCAACACCTCTGTGGTTGCGGTTGCCTCTGGGAAAGGGTACTTGCCGTGCATGTCGGCAACAAAATATTTTCTGAATGGAATTAGAAATAAGATACCCAGTACGCCACCTAGTAATGATGAGAGGAAAACTTGATAGAATGCCGCCTCGAGATTAAGTATATAAAGGGCTGGTAGGGTGAAAATAGCACCCGCAACAATAACGCCTGAACTGGCCCCAATTGATTGGATTATTACGTTTTCGCCCAACGCATTTTTGCGCTTTGATATTGATGATAAGCCAATGGCGATAATGGCAATGGGAATTGCTGCCTCAAAAACTTGTCCAATTTTAAGACCAAGGTAAGCTGCTGCTGCTGAAAATATTACAGCCATAATTAAACCCCAAGTAACAGAGTAGGTACTAACCTCAGGTACAATTTTTAGTGGTGACATTAACGGCTCATACACCTCGCCAGGGGCAAGCTCCCGATAGGCATTATCGGGTATACCCTTAATCACTTGTTGCTCTGAATTTTGTGACATGTGTTTAGTTAATTTGGTTTATAATTTTGATTGTTAATTCTTTGTAAATGCCGTGCAAAATACAAATTTTAAGGAATATTCTTAAATTAAAGGAGTAAAACTCCTGCGGCAAACCTGCCATCATCGCCACGGCGTGCCGAGAAAAAATTATCGTTTTGACATATCGTGCATATCTCTGATATCTCAATGTTTTGTGGTTTAATCCCTGATTCAGTGAGCGTTATTCGATTGGCTTCCCACAAATCGAGAATCGTTTTGCCATCTCTTCTAATAATTACCCTATCGATATCGAACTGTGCGGCAATCTCATCAATTACATCTTGACCTACCTCGTAGCAGCAAGGTCCACCCGATGGGCCAATACCAGCTATTAAATCGCTTGGGTTAGAGCTGAATTCGCGCTGCATTGCACTAACCAAATGTGAGGCTATCTTTAAAACTGTTCCCTTCCAACCCGAATGGGCAACCCCTATTGCTTTGTTTAATGGGTCGTAGATTATTATTGGAACGCAATCGGCTGCCATGGAGACAAGGCAAAGCCCTTTGGTATTAGTTGTAAATCCATCAATATTATCAAAAGCATCATCTTTGGTAAGCGCCCCTTTGCCACGGTCTTTCTCAGACACGCGTAGTATATTAGTTCCATGAACCTGGATTGGAAAAACGAAGTCGGTAGGTTTAATGCCTAGGGCATTGGCAAGTCGTTGCCTATTCTCTAAAACAGAGTTAGGATTGTCTGCCTGGTTAAGGTTCAAATTGAAAGTACCGTATGTTAGCTCGCTAACACCGCCGTGTCGGGTAGTTACAAAATGCGTTATGGATTTACGATGCTGTAG
Source organism: Bacteroidales bacterium (assembly GCA_028680705.1). Taxonomy (GTDB): domain Bacteria; phylum Bacteroidota; class Bacteroidia; order Bacteroidales; family Tenuifilaceae; genus Perlabentimonas. The sequence goes on along the minus strand of JAQUJY010000029.1, from coordinate 1,194 downwards.
TAAATTATCAAAATGAGCTAATTTGATACCCTTACTTTCGGAAAAAACCATCGGTAGTATATTTTAATTTGTGCACCAAAATCTCAAAGATATAGGTTTATGGATAATCCTTATTGTTTATTTGGGCTAATATTATTGGTAATAAAGTTATTTGCCACATTGATAAGGATTTACCTGTTTATTTAACCTGAATAAAATTTTTATTCTACTACATAGGAAAAGTTTTTAAAGTAAATTAGGTTTATATTGTAAACTAGTTTATATTTGCATTGTACCTAAAAATTTATCCCTATGGAAACAGAAAAATTGTCGTTTGAAAAAAGTTTTGAGCTGATTACTCAGGTAATTGCCCAAGCCAGAGGTAGATTTGAAGAGAATGGATTTATTTACCTATTTTGGGGTTTATTAAATGCATTAACATCCTTTGGTCAGTTTATTTTGCTCCAAAAAGAATACTATGCAATTAGTTGGTATCCTTACTTGCTAACGCCCATAGGGGGAGTATTTACTATTTTCTATTTTGCAAAAAAGAGGGGGAAGAGTCGACCAAATCTGATTGGTAAAATTGTTTCTTGGGTGTGGTTATTCTTATCTGTAAATATAATGGTTTTAGGCTTTATGTTTTACCCGACACTTGAAGAGAATCTAATACCCATTATTCTCATTCTGCTATCGGTTGGCATTTTTATATCAGCAATTGCTATAAAAAGCAGGTTATTACTCTTTTCTGGAATTCTGATTAACCTTTCGGCTTTTGTTTGTTTTAATATTAAGGGAATATACCAACCCCTACTAATGAGTATTATTTCAGTAGTTGCTGTTGCTATTCCTGGTATTATATTGATGATTAAGAACAAGCAAAAATAAAATGTTTGACGACCTTAACCCCTTACTGCATTCCCAGCTGCGATTGGCTATTATATCTTACTTAATAAGTAATGGCGAAGCTGATTTTAACGAGCTGAAAGAGGTTACAAAAGCAACCTCCGGCAATATCAGCGTACAGCTAAAAAAATTGGAAAAGGAGAAGTATATAACCATTACCAAAGGATTTTTAAATAACTATCAGCATACCTCAGTTGAGATTACAAAAAAAGGTATTGATGCTTTTGAAGAGTATGTTAAAGCATTAGAGAAATACCTGCAATAATTTTTTTAGCCACTTGGTCTATAGTGAAAACTAATATATTAACA